>CBINKF010000385.1:0-3774 GCA_966251115.1 uncultured Cellvibrio sp. | reverse complement strand
CTATTGAGCGCGCCAAGCAATTGTTCGGTGCCGACTACGCCAACGTTCAGCCTCACTCAGGTTCTCAGGCCAACAACGCGGTTTACGCCGCGCTTTGCGCCCCGGGCGATACCGTACTGGGTATGAGCCTGGCCCACGGTGGTCACCTGACTCACGGTGCCAAGGTGAACTTCTCCGGCAAGGTCTACAACGCGGTGCAATACGGTTTGAACCCGGAAACCGGCCTGGTGGATTACGACGAAGTTGAGCGCCTGGCCCTGGAGCACAAACCCAAAATGATCGTGGCGGGCTTCTCTGCTTACTCGCAAGTGATGGATTGGCAGCGTTTCCGCGCTATCGCCGACAAAGTTGGCGCTTACCTGTTTGTGGATATGGCCCACGTCGCTGGCCTGGTGGCGGCCGGTGTATACCCCAACCCCGTGCAAATTGCTGACGTTACTACCTCTACTACCCACAAAACCCTGCGCGGCCCCCGCGGCGGTATCATCCTGGCTAAAGCCAACGAAGAGATCGAGAAGAAGCTGAACTCAGCAGTATTCCCCGGTGGCCAGGGCGGCCCTTTGATGCACGTTATCGCTGCCAAAGCCGTGAGCTTCAAAGAAGCCATGACCCCAGAATACAAGGCCTACCAGCAGCAAGTGGTGGTTAACGCCAAGGCGATGGCCAAAACCTTTATCGAGCGCGGTATCAAAATCGTCTCCGGCGGTACCGAAAACCACCTGATGCTGGTTGACCTGATCGGCAAATCTTACTCAGGTAAAGACGCTGACGAAGCCTTGGGCAAGGCGCACATCACCGTGAACAAAAACGCCGTGCCTAACGACCCACGCTCACCCTTTGTGACTTCCGGTATTCGCGTGGGTACGCCAGCTATTACCACTCGCGGCTTCGGTGAAGCTGAGTGTGTGCAGTTGACCCACTGGATCTGCGACATTTTTGATGCTTTGGAAGCCGGCAATGCTGACGAGGTTATCGCCAGCGTTAAAGGTAAAGTGGCTGAGGTGTGCGCCAAGTTCCCGGTGTACGCTAACTAATTACCTGTTCTGATTGATATTAAAAAGGCAGCTTCGGCTGCCTTTTTTGTTTTCTGTGCTCGAGGGCGGATTGGTGTTGTTGCTGGGTTTTGCGGTAACCCGTTTTGTCGGTTGTTGGGTAAGCTTGCGCGCATCGGCGGCGCTCTTGCCGCGCCCGGCAGGCGGGGCGCAAGCGGTTGAAAGTCCAGTAATTAGGGCGGGTAATTTAAGCTTTTGTGGTAGTATGCGCGCACTTTGCCAAGTTCAGGGTAGCGCTTATGCATTGTCCGTTTTGTAGTGCCGAAGATACCAAAGTCATTGATTCTCGCCTGGTGGCCGAGGGCGATCAGGTGCGCCGTCGGCGCGAATGCCTCTCCTGTCACGAGCGCTTTACCACCTTTGAGGTAGCTGAGCTGGTAATGCCCCGTATCATCAAGCAAAACGGCACCCGCGAACCCTTTGACGAAAACAAGCTGCGCGCCGGTTTACTGCGCGCATTGGAAAAGCGCCCCGTCTCTATCGAAGCCATTGAACTGGCGTTAAATCACATCAAGCATTTTTTACAGGCCACCGGCGAGCGCGAAGTTAAATCGCTGCTGGTGGGTGAGAAGGTGATGGAGCAGCTGCAAAAGCTGGATGAAGTAGCCTATGTGCGCTTTGCCTCTGTCTATCGCCGCTTTAAAGAACTCACCGAATTCCGCAAGGAAATCGACCGCCTGGAACAGCAGCCCGAAAACGAATAGTTCAAGCCGGAAAACCAATAACCCATGGCGTTTACCTCCCAAGATTACGATTTTATGGCCCGCGCGCTGCGTCTGGCCGAGCGTGGCCTTTACACCACTATGCCCAACCCGCGGGTGGGCTGCGTGCTGGTTCGCAATGGTCAAATTATTGCCGAAGGCTGGCATGTGCGCGCCGGTGAAGGCCATGCTGAAGTCAATGCACTCGAGCAGGCCGGTGCGGCAGCACAGGGGGCTACTGCCTATGTCACCTTGGAGCCCTGCAATCACACCGGGCGCACTGGCCCCTGCTCACAGGCGTTAATCGATGCCGGAGTGGGGCGCGTGGTTTACGCCATGGAAGATCCCAATCCGCTGGTGTCTGGTGCTGGTCTCGATCGCCTTGAAGCCGCAGGTGTAAAGGTGGACGGGCCGCTGCTGGAGGAAGAGGCGCGCGCGCTCAATCCTGGCTTTATCAAACGCATGGGGCGCAAGCGCCCAATGGTGCGAATCAAAATGGCTATGAGCCTGGACGGTCGCACCGCCATGGCCAGCGGCGAGAGCAAGTGGATTACCGGCCCCAAGGCGCGCGCCGATGTGCAGCGCTTGCGCGCCAGGTCCTGTGCCGTCATTTCCGGGATAGGCTCGATTTTGCGGGACAATTCCGTGCTCTCGGTGCGCGCGGCTGAGCTGGGTTTGGGTGATGCCGAAGTCATCGCTCAGCGCCAGCCGCTGCGGGTTATTCTCGATCCGCGCCTGGAATTACCGCGCGAGGCTTGGCTTTTACAGGAGTCGTCCCCAATTCTGGTAGTGCACAATGGCCAAGCGGCAGTTGAGCTGATGCAAGGCTGGCCGGCGCATGTGGAATTTTTGGCCCTGCCCAACCGCGAAGGCCGCATCGACCTGGATAAATTGCTGCGTGAATTGGCACAGCGCCAGTGCAACGAGGTATTGGTTGAGGCCGGGGCCAAGCTCGCAGGCGCCTTTTTGCGACGCGGCCTGGCGGATGAAATTGTGGTGTATATGGCCCCTAAGCTCATGGGCAGCAACGCGCGCCCACTGTTTGATTTACCGCTGGATACCATGTCCGCATCGCTCGCCCTGAAGATTCAGGATATTCGCGCCCTGGGCCACGACTGGCGCATTACCGCTGTCCCCGATATTGAATATTAGATTTGTTATATGACAGACCCGCAAAATACCGAACCATCCAATCTGCCACCTGTGCAGGATAATTCTGCTCCCCGATTGCGCCGTTTAGGCGCAGCCATTATCGACGGCTTTGTGCTGGGGAGTGTGCTAATCCTCGTTATGCAGCAGACAGGGTTGCTCGACTTGTTTGAAGAATTTATGCGCTTGCCACCGGAGCAGCAGCTAACCCATCCGCTGATGTCCTGGGGGTTTCAATTCAAGCTGGCATTGGGGGAATTCGCGCTCTTTGCCTTGATCCAGGGCGCGCTTCTGCAGCGCTATGGCCAAACCATTGGTAAACGGCTACTGGGCTTGGCGATAGTTACTTTGGATGGACAAAAGCCGGAGCTGACGACCCTATTGGTTAATCGCTACATGAGTCAAATGGCGATGGGGGTGGTCCCGAGTCTGGGAATGTGGTTGCGTGTAATTGATATTTGCATGATCTTCCGCGATGACAAACGCTGCCTGCATGATCATTTAGCTGGTACGCGCGTCATTGACCTGCGCATACCTGTTTCCCCACAGCAATCCAATAGCCTGATTGTCTAGGAGCCCCAATGTTTACCGGCATTATCGAAGCAGTAGGCGAAGTGGTGGCACTCCAGCCCAAAAACGGTGACCTGCGCCTGCGCATAAAAACCCACAGCCTGGACTTGGGTGATGTACATCTGGGCGACTCCATTGCCACTAACGGGGTCTGTTTAACTGTGGTTGAGCTACCGGGAGATGGCTATTGGGCCGATGTGTCGCGCGAGACGCTGGACAACACCACGCTACCTGGTTTGAAACTGGGGCAGCGCGTAAACATGGAAAAAGCCATAACCCCGCAAACCAGCCTGGGCGGCCAT
>CBINKF010000384.1:0-3777 GCA_966251115.1 uncultured Cellvibrio sp. | reverse complement strand
GTTAACGGGCGTTTACAGGCCTGCGCCAGCTGGCTGCGCAGGCTGTTCAGCAAGCGGCGCATGCGCACTTCGCCTTCGGCCGGGATAAACACGCTAAAGGCGATGGCGCCGGCAAGCATGCCGGCGATTAGTGACAGCCCCTGGTTTAACAGCGCGGCTGGGTCGATTATCGAGGCACTTTGCGGCGCCGAGAGTATCGAAAAAAACAGGCAGTAGGCGGTGCCCAGGCCGGCAATGTTGGGTTGGGCCGCCAGCCATAGCCCAGGTGCAAGCAGGGGGCTTAGCAGAAGTACCAGCATTTCAAAGTCGCCGCTGAAATGGGGTTGAAGCACCAGGCTGTAAAACCAACTCATCAACACCGCCATCAGGGTTCCCGCCATCATCTGCTTGGTGGCCAGCACTGGCGCCGGGGCGGCGGCAAAAAAGCAGCAGACTACACAGGCATTAAGGGCGGCGCCGGCGCCACCGGGCCAGTCTGCGGCTATCCAAAAGCTGCTCACCAACACCAGTGCCAGGGCGGCGCGCCCGCCGGACGCCAGGGCGGTAATCAAATCGGCGTGGGGCACAAAGCGCTCACTGGCGACCAGGCTCTGCTTGTCGCTCGCGGCGTGAATTTTGGCCAGCGCGGCGTAGGTGCGGGTATAGGTGAGCAACTCCCAGCCTAATTGCTGTAATAGATCGATCGCCGTTTCGCGCTCAAAACCCTGACTTGCAGATACCAGGTTCCTGTCGGAACCCTGCAATGTGTCCAGGGCCTGAACCTGGGACTCCAGGTTGGGCAGCATGGCCAGCGCCTCGGCGGCATTAGCGGGAGGGTTGTGCAGCAGCGCTAACAGCGGCTGTGCACAGGTTTGCAGGTGCTGGCGCAAATCGCGCTCTCCGGTGGCCTGGCGAGCCAATAACCGCTCCAGGGCGTGGAGGCTGCTAAGCAGAGCCATAAAATCTACCGTTAGCTGTTGCAGGCGCTCGTTGCGCAGGCGCGTTTCAGCATCTTCAAAATAGGCGGAGGCGCGCAGCGACTCCAGGCGCAGAATGTCCGCCGTCAACTGTGCATGTCTCTGGGTGGATTGGCTTTTATCCAACTGGCCGGTGAGTGTGTCTAATAGCAGTTGCGCCAGGTCCGTATAACTTTTGCGTACCAGGCTCACCATCCCCGGCGCCAGCCGCTGTGGGAAAAAAACATCGGCCACGACCCCGGCGCAAAAAATTCCGATGAGCACTTCGCTCACGCGCGACAGGGCTATGGCATAGGTGGCATCTACCTGTTGTACTGCGGGGAAGCCGATCATGCAGGTGGTGTAGCCGGCGAGGATAAAACCATAGGCTTTAAAGCCGCGAAAACGCGCGGCACCGGCAGCACAGAGCCCCACCCAGAGCGCGATTACCGCAATAAAAAGCTCCCGCTGCTGGGCAAAGATGGCGAGGAACAGCAAGGTCATGGCGCAGCCGATGAGGGTGCCCAAGGCGCGGTAAACGCTCTTGGCCAGCACCAGCCCGCTTTGCGGTTGCGCCACTATGATTACTGTGGTCATGGCGGTGGCGGGTTTATCCAGCCCCAAACGCATTGACACCCAGAGCGCGAGAAACGCTGCAATTAGGGTGCGCAGAATAAACAGCGCCGTGGCCAGGGTTTGGGCGCTGACACTAAAGGCTCGATACCAAGCTTTTCGCCCGCTTGATGCGCTGTTGTCTGTACTGGGTCTATTCACGTGGGGGGCTCTTTAAACGGGGCGGGTTAGGGGGTTTCACCCAGGCCGGCGGCGAGTAAGCGGCCGAGGACGTTTTGCATCTGCAGCAGCTCCCGCTCGGAAAACCCGGCGTAGAGCCGGTTAACCAGCTCCCAAACTTCTGGCTGTACAGATTCAATCAGGGTTTCACCCGCGCGGCTCAAGCGCAACATAATGCAGCGGCGGTCATTGGCCCTGGGCTCGCGTTCAATCAGATCGCGCTGCAGGAGTTCATCGCATATACGTGTGAGGTTGGTGGATTTCTCGCCGGTTGCCTTGGCCAGTTCAGAGGCGTTCATACCCGCCGGCCCGGCCCCGTAGAGCACCATCAGCGTGGCATAGGTAACGTAATTTAATTGGTGGCGTTTAAGCAGGCTGTTGCTGAGTTGTTGCGCCTGCTTGTGGGCGTGGGTCATCAGCCGTGCGGTAAGTACCTGCTCGTAGGGCAGTTGCGGCAGGCGCTGGCGCGCGCCGCCCAAGGCCTGTTCTATGGCGACATGGCGTGGGTGTTTAAGATCGGTCATGGTGTTGCCCTTTTTATATTCGTTGTGGGTTTTACCGCTGGAGTTGCTGGTTCATTCATGTATGGCTGGGCGACTTCCAGGCCACCACCCAGTGCGCTCATCAATAGCGCCTGGGCCCCCAAGCGCTCGGCCTTGAGGCGCGCGCTCTGCTGCTGTTGAGCAATCAACGCGGTCTCGGTGTTGAGGACATCGACATAATTGGTAAGGCCGGCACTGTAGCCTTTAAGCGCTAGCTGGTGCGCGCGCTCAGCCAGGGCTTGTGCAGCCTGAATATGCGTCAGGGTCGCTTCCAGGCTGCGAATACTGGCGAGTTGATCGGCAACCTGCTGCAGCGCGCGAATCAGAGTTGCGTTGTATTCGGCAACCCGCTGGTTATAGCGGGCGGCGCGGCCATGGAGGTGCGCCTGACGCGCACCCCCATCAAATAACGGCAGGCTGAGGGCCGGCCCAACATTGGCCACGGCGGCATCCGGGGTTAAAAAACGATAAAAGCCGAGGGATTCAAGTCCGACGCCGGCGACCAGATCCAGATTGGGGTAAAACCTGGCCTTGGCCTCTTTTATACCCTGGCGCGCAGCTTCCAGCTGCCAGCGCTGCGCACTCAGGTCGGGGCGGTGTCCAAGCAGTTCAGCGGGCAAGCTGCCGGGCAATGGCTGGGCAGCCGGTGCCAGCTGCAGGCTTGGCCGCAAGAGTTGCTCGCCAGTACCCGGCCCTTGGCCACAAAGGGCGGCGAGCTGGTGCTGGAGTAGCGCTATGCGCAGGTTGATGGTTTCAAGTTCTGCTTCACCGACCGGCACCGAGGTCTGCGCTTGAGCCAATTCCAACTCTGTGCCTATACCAGCGGCCAGGCGCTGCTGGCTAATGTCGACCAGTTGCTGGCGGTTGTGCAAATCCAGCTCAAGCAGGTCGCGCAGTTCGTACTCCAGGGCGAGTTGGCTGTAGGCTTGAATAAGGGCGGCGATAAGGCTGAGGCGTGCGGCCTGTAAACCGGCCTGGCTCGCGCGCCACTCGGCTTGGGCGGCCTCATCTGCCGCAGCTTCTGCGCCCCAGAGGTCGAGCGCATATCTAAAGTTCAGCCCCAGGCTGTTACTCCACCAAAATTCTTTTGCATAGGGCGGCGGTATAAAACTTTGGCCGGTAAAGCGTGTTGGTTGGGTGCTGGCGTGGGCGTCGATACTCGGGCGGCTGGCCGATGCCACTAAGCCCGCCTGGGCTGCTGCAGCATTCACCCTCGCCCTGGTGCTGGCCAGGTCGGGGTTGGTTGCCGTGGCTTGGGCGATCAGGCGGTTGAGTTGCAGGTCGCCATAGGCCTCCCACCAGCGCTGCTCCGGCCAGGCGCGCATACCCTGTTGGCTGAACTGAGCGCCCGCGTTTAGCTGTTCGACTGCTATGGGTTGATCCAGAAGAGGGATTTTGCCTGAGCTGGCGCAGGATGCCAGGACCCCGGTGAGTACCAGAGCCAGAGTTCAAACCAACACCCAAATAATCATAGGAACAGGTACAAAAAAGAATGCAACTGCATTAAT
>CBINKF010000383.1:0-3782 GCA_966251115.1 uncultured Cellvibrio sp. | reverse complement strand
CTGCTCCGCCTCATCGGAAAAAATCACCGCATCGCCATCAAATGCAAAGCGCAGCTCCTCTTCATGTTCTGCAGTATTTTTTGAGGCTATTAAGGTCGCTGCCGCCATACCGTGATCCAGGGCCTGGCGCACATCTTCAACCTCAGTCGAGAGAAATAAATGACAACCAAAGGCCGAGGCGTAACGATAGGGTGAAGTACCACCACTAAAAGCAGCGCGGCTGATTTTTAAGCCGTAATGTTCAATAGAGTTAAATACCCGCAAACCGGTATCGGCGCTGTTGCGCGATAAAAGCACCACTTCCACGCGCGGCTCACCGCCCAAACGCTCGTTGATACGCAGCAGTTTTTTAACCAGGGGAAACGCATCGCCCGGCGCAAGGATTTCATCCTCATGCTCTATTTGATACTGGGCATAGGCCGCCAGCCCCTGGCTGGTATAAACCTTGTGGCTTTCGTCCAAATTGAACAGCGCACGCGACGAAATGGCGATGACTAACTTGTCTCCAAAACCTTTTGGCATGGTCGTCTCTCACTTAGAGATTTTTAAATTCAAAATCATCAGCATCCAGATTGGCCGGAAATTTTTGCCGGTATTCCACCAGTTTGTCGGCGTAAAGTTCGATGGTGAGATTTTCCGCCTCCTGGCTGCTGGCAATTAATTCCCCTGCCGGCCCATAAAGGCTGGAATCACCGGCGTAATGCTGCCCCGCCTCATCCATACCGACACGATTTACTCCGGCCACATAGGCCAGGTTTTCAATGGCGCGCGCCTGGAGCAAGCGGTTCCAGTGGAGCGAGCGCACGCTGGGCCAATTGGCGACATAGATCGCCAGGTCATAATCGTTACGATTGCGACTCCACACGGGAAAGCGCAGGTCGTAACACACCAGCGGCAACACGCGCCAGCCTTTAACTTCCACCAGCAAGCGCTGGTTGCCCATAGCATAGCGCGTATGCTCGCCAGCCATGCGAAACAGATGGCGCTTATCGTAGTGACTGTAGCTGCCATCGGGGCGCATCCACACCAAGCGATTAAAAAACTGCTCGCCCTCTTTTACCAACAGGCCAAGCAACTGTAGGCGCGACCGTCAACCTGCTCAGCATAGCTGCGCGCCGAGCTGCAAAAACCGGTGGTAAAAACTTCTGGCAGAATAATCAAATCTGTTGCTGGCAGCTGTTTAATGGCGGCGCCAAAGCACTGTAAATTCAATTCAGGATCATTGGGTGTAATCACCTGTTGAATTAAACTGATGTTCAGATTTTTTATGGCAGAGGTATTCATAGTTCGCTCCTCGCATCCAAATTCAAGCGCTACTCAGCGCGCGCCGGATGCAACCACAGCCAGCTTACAACAAATGCCAAAAATACAGCTAGGGCCGCGATTAAGAAGGTAAGGCTAGCACTTAAATCCCACAGGTAGCCACCAATCAACGAACCGGCGGCGCCACCAGCCCCAAAGCTCATGGAGCTGTAAAACGCCTGGCCCTGCCCCTGGTGGCCCTTGAATTGCGTGCGTACCACTTCAATCGCCACCGCGTGGGCGACAGCGAAACTGAAGGCGTGGAGCAGTTGCGCTGCCAGCAACACCAGAAGTGATGCGGCGCCATAACCAATCATCAACCACCTGAGCGACGACAAAAGCAGAGTGACCAGCATCAGCTCACGCAACGCAAACCTGTGCATCAGCTTGGGCATAGCCATAAACATAACCACCTCTGCCACTACCCCCAAGGCCCATAGCAGGCCGGTGGCACCACTGGAATAGCCGTAGTTTTCGGTCAGGTAGAGGGAGTAGAAAGTGTAGTAAGGGCCGTGGCTCAGCTGCAGCAAAAAACAGGCGGTGAAAAAAACCAACACACTGGGGCGCCTGACTAGACCCCAAAAGCCCTGCGCGCTTTCAATCGCCTTAACTACCCGGCGCTCGCCCAAACTTAAACTGGAAAGCCAAATCAACAGCAAAAAACTGAGCAAAAACACCGGTAAAAAACCGATGGACAGCACATCAAAAACCAGCCCCAACCCCACTACTGCCGCGATAAACCCAAGCGAGCCCCAAAGTCGAATACGACTGTATTTGCTGTAATCCTTATCGAGATAGCTGAGCGTAATAACTTCAAACTGCGGCAGGACCGCGTGCCAAAAAAAGGTGTAGCAGCTCACCACTAACACCAGCCAGACGTAGCGCTGATCCACTAAAACACCGGCAAAAATAAACGCCGCTAAAAAACTGCCGATGCGGATAATACGCAAACGCGCCTGGGTTTTATCGGCGAGCCAACCCCAAAAATTGGGGGCGACTATACGCGTAGCTAAAATAATAGCGCTAATGACACCCACATCGCGCGAGGAGTAACCGAGCGATTTCAGGTAGATACCCCAAAAGGGAATGAGCGTGCCCACTACCGCAAAATAAAAAAAGTAAAAACTGGAGAGACGCCAGTAAGGTACGGTTACTGCGGAGTTTTCTGGCATAGAAAAATTCAGAACCTGCAAAGAATTCGGGCGGCTAAAGCCGCCCGATCAGATCACTTAACGGTTGCGGGTATAACCGGGATACTATGTTCAACTGCGCCGTTTTGCGCGCGTTGGCGCAACAGGTGATCCATAAGCACCAGCGCCAACATGGCTTCGGCAATAGGCGTTGCGCGTATGCCAACACAGGGGTCGTGGCGGCCCTTGGTAATCACTTCAACCGGATTGCCATGCACATCGACACTGCGACCGGGAATATGCAGGCTTGAAGTTGGTTTGAGCGCGATATTGGCGATTATGTCCTGCCCGGAGGAAATTCCCCCGAGAATACCGCCGGCGTTATTGGAGAGAAACCCCTCCGGGGTCATCTCGTCGCGGTGAACGCTGCCGCGCTGGTTAACCGCACCAAAGCCTTCACCTATTTCCACGCCTTTTACCGCGTTGATGCTCATCAGCGCGTGAGCGATTTCGGCATCCAGACGATCAAAAATTGGCTCGCCCAGGCCGGGTGGAACATTAGTGGCCACCACCGTAATTTTTGCCCCTATGGAGTCGCCATCCTTAATCAGCGCCTTCATAAACTCTTCCATTTCCGGCACTTTACTGGCGTCGGGACAGAAGAAGGCATTCTGTTCGATTTGATCCCAATCCACTGTGTTTATATGAATTGGCCCCAGCTGCGACAAATAACCGCGCACTTCAATGCCGTGAAAAGTCTTCAGGTATTTTTTGGCAATAGCACCAGCTGCAACACGCATAGCAGTTTCGCGCGCGGAAGAGCGACCGCCGCCGCGATAATCGCGCACACCGTACTTTTGCATATAGGTGTAGTCCGCATGGGCGGGGCGAAACTGGTCTTTGATATTGGAGTAGTCCTTGGAGCGCTGATCGGTATTTTCAATCAACATGCCGATGGGTGTGCCCGTGGTTTTACCCTCAAACACCCCCGAGAGAATTTTTACCTCGTCAGCCTCACGACGCTGGGTCGTAAAGCGCGATTGGCCCGGTTTGCGCCTGTCCAAATCAATTTGAATATCCGCCTCGCTCAATTCCAAACCCGGCGGGCAGCCATCCACTATGCACCCCAGCGCAGGGCCGTGGCTTTCGCCAAAAGTCGTTACCGTAAACAGTTTTCCGTAGGTGTTGCCAGACATAAGTTTCTCGAGGACAAAAGGCGCCCGGGGAATGGGTCGCGTTAAAGCACTTAGTAAAAGAGCGCGGGATTATACGCGAGCATTAGCCCGCAGGTAATGACAAAATCCCCTTGTCGCGCGCCAGCTGCAAATCCATCTTGGTGAGCATAAACAC
>CBINKF010000382.1:0-3791 GCA_966251115.1 uncultured Cellvibrio sp. | reverse complement strand
AGCACCTCGGCGGCGGTATCGCGGATTTGCTCCGCCGCCTTACGTTTGGCCTTGTGCCAGGATTCGCGACCCAGTTTGTGCAGTGGCGCCAGGTCATCTTCGGCCCCGCCGTAGCGGCTGATTAAATGCAGACTGGTGACCGGCACATAGAGCTTGGCTTGGTCGGCGTATTCCAGGGTGAGAAATTCGTTGGTCTGATTGTCGACAGTAATAGTTTCCAGGCCGCGATAGCGCCCCACACCGTGATCTATATGCACCACCGCCGCACCGATCTTTAATTCGGTGAGGTTTTTGACCACCATGTCGGCGTTGTCTTGCGCCTGCTTGCGGCGCCGCTGCTGCTGCACTCGCTCGCCAAATAATTGCGATTCGGCAATTAGCGCCAGACGCGGCTGCTCCACAAACAGGCCTTGATCCAGGGGCGCTACAGTGATGGCGATGTCTGCCGCAGATTGCAGAAACTCACTCCAACTTTCTACCAGTGCCGGTTTAATGCGAATCCTTCCCAGAAGCTCCAGCAGCGTTTCACGGCGGCCTGCGGATTCAGCGCAGAATAAAACGCGCCCCGGGTACTCCAGCAAAAATGCTTCAACCGCCGCGAGCGGATTGTCCGCCTGGGCGCGTATGGGCAGGCTTGGTGGAATGGCGCTGGCAAAGTTAAAGTGGCCTGCGCGGCTCTCCAGGGTTTGATTGCCAATAAAAGTACGGCAACGGGATTTCAGCAGACCAAAAAATTCATCAATCGCCAGATAAATGGCTTTGGGTGGCAATATCGGGCGCGTGGGGTCGACGCGGCGGCTTTCATAGCGGCGCAGCAGCTCCAGCCAAAAATTTTCAGCAGCTTTTTCAATATCGCCCAGCGCAAAAATCTGGGTGTTTTCCGGCAGGTAGTCGAACAGACTGCTGCAGGCGTCAAAAAACAGCGGCAGATAATATTCAATGCCCGGTGGCGATATGCCCGCACTGACGTCCTGAAATACCGGGCAGTCCTTGACGCTTACATCAAAATGCTCCAGCCATTGCTGCTTAAACAAGTTGATGCCGGTTTTATTCAGTGGGTATTCCTTGGCCGGCAACAGCTGGATTTTTTCGACTTTGTCCACGGTGAGCTGGGTTTCCGGGTCGAAGGTGCGCAGGGTTTCCACTTCGTCGTCAAACAGCTCTATGCGAAATGGCCAGTCGCTGCCCATAGGAAATAGGTCGATTAACGCTCCGCGCACGGCAAATTCGCCGTGCTCGTAGACGGTATCCACACAGTGATAGCCCGCGCGCTCAAGGTTGCCGCGCAGTTGATCAATATTGATAGTCTCTCCCACCTCCAGCATCAGGCTGTTGCCAATCAGGTAGCTTTGCGGCATCAAGCGCTGTAACAGGCTGGTAATAGGTACTACCAAAATACCCTGGCGGGTATGGGGCAGGTGATAGAGGGTGCTCAGTCGCTCGGAGATAATGTCCTGGTGCGGGGAAATGGTGTCGTAGGGCAGGGTCTCCCAATCGGCCAAATGCAATACCGGCAATTGATCGGCCTGGGCGTAAAACCTCAGCTCCGCCTCCAAACTCAGTGCACTGCCGGTGTCGGCGGTCACTACCAGGCTCAAGCCCTGGTGATGGGCGGTGGCCTTGGCGATGGCGAGCGCCTGGGCGCTGCCGTGCAATTGGCCCCAGTAGTAGCGGTTGCCGGGTTTATCGGATACGGGGGGGGTAAAACTGGAGGTGAGGCTCATTTACAAACTGGTCCTGCGTTTGACTGCGGGCAAAGGTGAATAAGCTGCCACAGCGGTTGGGTGTGGCGCTATAAATGCTGCGCATTGTACCTGCCTGAGGCTTTAACTTGAGTAATTAATTGCAGTTTTTGACCGGATTCAAGCTGGGCGTCCCGGCGGGTCTTGCGGATTTGCTCATTTGGCCAAGCTTTAAGCAAAGGCTGATTTAAGGGTTGCGCGAAAAATGTTCGACTCGCCGTTGGCCTGCGCTTGACGCGTCTTAAATCTGTAAAATCGCGCGGTAAAGCTGCGCTAAAAGGGTGCTTCTGCTATGGTTATTGCGCCACTCGGCGATTATAATGCCGCGGTTTAACTGGCCGATGAAAACTCCCTGCAAATCAATCCCTTGGGTCTTTTTTAGAACTTGGGCGGTAAGTTGGGAGGGCGTTGGTCGATTATGCGCTCTGTGGTAACGCGTTCTAATACCACCGGGCGATCAGCTCAGCTGCTCGGTTTGTCACCCCAAAGTCAGTATTAGTTCCCGCCAGGATGTAACTAGTATCTGTCGGCTGGCCTCGACACTCCCGCGGAGCAACTGGCTCTCACGCGGTCTGTTAACTCAGGCCAATATCCACACGAACGACTAGGCAGAGACGTATGATCAAGATTCGTCGAGGATTGGATTTGCCCATTAGTGGCAAACCTAATCAAACTATTGAGGATGGCCCTCAAGTTCGCCAGGTAGCTCTCATAGGGTTTGATTACCAGGGTATGAAACCCACTATGGCAGTGAAAGTGGGCGATAAAGTCAAATTGGGTCAGGAGTTATTCTCTGACAAAAAAACCGAGGGTGTTATTTATACCGCCCCGGCGTCAGGTACAGTTTCCGCTATTAATCGCGGTGACCAGCGCGTATTCCACTCCATTGTGATTGATGTGGAGGGCGATGACGCCGTTGAGTTCGCCAAATACAGCACCGCTGATTTGGCGGGTTTGAGCGCCGAGCAAGTGCAACAAAACCTGGTTCAATCAGGCTTGTGGACTGCGTTGCGCACCCGTCCATACAGCAAGGTGCCAGCGCCTGGCACCAAGCCAAACTCGATTTTCGTGCAAGCCATAGATACCAATCCTTTGGCTGCCGATCCTCTGGTTATCATCTCTGCTAAAAAAGAAGCCTTCGCTAACGGCCTGACTATTTTGTCTCGCCTGACCGATGGCAAAGTCTTTGTCTGCCAGGCTCCTGGTGCTGATCTGCCCAAAGGTCAGGGTGCTAATGTCAGTTATGAGTCTTTTGCTGGCGTTCACCCCGCAGGTAACCCAGGTACTCACATTCACTTCCTCGATCCTGTTAGTGCGCGCAAAACCGTGTGGACTATTGGCTATCAGGACGTTATTGCTGTGGGTGAGTTGTTCACTACTGGCAAGCTGAGCACTGAGCGCGTTGTAGCCCTGGCGGGTCCTCAGGTGGAGCGTCCGCGTTTGGTTCGCACTCGCGTTGGCGCCAACCTTGAGCAATTGGTCGATGGCCAGCTTAAAGCCGGTGAAAACCGTGTAATTTCCGGCTCCGTATTCGGCGGTCGTCGCGCTGCCAATGCGCTGACTTTCCTCGGCCGCTACCACACCCAAGTGAGCGTGCTGCTGGAAGGTCGCGAGCGCGAATTCCTGCACTACCTGCGCGCGGGTACCAAAAAGTTCTCTGTGCTGGGTATTTACATCTCCAAACTGTTTGGCACTAGGGCGCTGGATTTCACTACCTCTACCAACGGCAGTGAGCGCGCCATGGTTCCTGTTGGCTCCTACGAAAAAATCATGCCGCTGGATATTCTGCCAACGCAATTGCTGCGCTCGCTGATTGTTGGCGATACCGAAACTGCACAACAGTTGGGTTGTTTGGAGTTGGATGAAGAAGATTTGGCGCTGTGTACCTTTGTGTGCCCAGGCAAATACGAATACGGTCCGATTCTGCGCAACAATCTGACCCGCATTGAGATAGAGGGCTAACGAATGAGTCTGAGAAGCATCCTCGACAACATGGAGCCGCACTTTCACAAGGGCGGCAAATTAGAAAAGTGGTACGCGCTTTTCGAG
>CBINKF010000381.1:0-3808 GCA_966251115.1 uncultured Cellvibrio sp. | reverse complement strand
ATTCTCTTTATCGACCGCGAGCAGGGTGAATACCTGCTGGTAGCCGAACTTTTGTCTCATATTCGCGACGTGCAATATGAGCTGGTTTGGTGCAGCCGTCTGGAAGAGGCACTGCCACAAATTCTGTCCAATCAATACGATGTGGTGCTGCTGGATTATTTCTGGGGCGAAACCTCCACGCGCGACCTGCTCAATGCCGCGCGCGTGCAAATGTGTCAGACGCCCATAGTGATGATGACCGATGAAATGGAAACCCAGGTCGACCGCGAGGCGATTCGCGCCGGCGCGGCAGATTACCTAATCAAGGGCCAGATAGATCATCAATTGCTGGAGCGCAGTCTGCGCTACGCTATAGAGCGCAAAAAAACCGAGCAGCATCTCACCCGCCTCGCGCACTACGATCAACTCACTGATATCCCCAACCGCATTTTATTCCGCGATCGCCTCGAGCATGCTGTCAACCTGGCCGAGCGCGATGGCATCAGTTTTACCCTGATGTTTATCGACCTGGATGGCTTTAAACAGGTCAATGACAACTTCGGCCACGACGCTGGCGACATGATTATTCGCATCTGTGCCGAGCGCCTGAGCAATTGCCTGCGTCGCAGCGACTCGGTAGCACGCATGGGCGGCGATGAATTTACGCTGCTGTTGCAACACATTGAACATCACACCGACATAGCACACATCGCCGAAAAAGTGATTGATGCGATTTCCGAGCCCGCTGATATCAATGGCAATCTGGTGGTGGTGGGTTGCAGTATCGGCATAGCCATCTACCCCCAGGCGGGGCGCGATGCCGATAGCCTGTTAAAACACGCCGATATGGCTATGTACAAAGCCAAGCAGGAGGACGGCAGCAGCTTCCGCTTTTTTACCGAAGTCATGAACCAGGACGTGCGCCGTCAGCTGCGGCTGGAATCAGATTTACGCCTCGCCCTGCGCCAGCAGCAATTTGAACTGCACTACAAACCGCGCGTGGATGTCGCCACGAATAAGTTGGTGGCGCTGGAGGCGCAGTTGCGCTGGAACAAGCCCGGTGTGGGCCTGCTTAGCGCGCAGGAGTTTTTACCCACCGCAGAAGAAACGGGCATTATCAACGCGCTGGGTTATTGGGCTATTCGCCAGGCCTGTTACGATTTAAAAATCCTGCAGCCGCTGTGGGGCGAACACCTGATGATGGCGATTGGGCTGTCAGTGCGCCAATTTAAAGATGACAACCTGGTGCGGGAAGTTGCGCGCATTTTTGCCGATAACGACATTCAACCGGGTGATGTGGAGTTTGAGTTAACCGAGACCGCGTTTGCCGATAACATAGAGCTGGTATCGCTGTGTATGCGCCCGCTGTCATTTTTTGGCATTAATTTTTTACTCGATCAATTCGGCGCGGGCAATTCATCGTTTTTGCACCTGCAGCGCTTGCCTATCAGTTCGGTCAAAATTGATGTAGGTTTTTTCAGCGAATTAAATCGCAGTGCTACCGATAAACGCCTGATTGCCGCCATGGTGACCCTGGCCCACAATCTGGGCAAATGGGTGGTGGCGGAGGGTGTGGAAACGCGCGAACAGCGCGATTGGCTGCAATCCCTGGGCTGCGACCTGATGCAGGGCAGTTATTTTTCGTCGCCGCGCAGCCTGGTGCAATTGCAGCAGTGGCTGCAGCAAACGCGCAAAACACAGACGCTTTTACCCAGTTAGCACTCAGCGCCGATCCAGGCTGCGATAGCTGAGCGCTTCGGTAATATCCCGTGTGCAGATATTTTCCCGCTCCTCCATGTCCGCCAATGTGCGCGCCAGTTTAAGTACCCGGTGATAGGCGCGCGTACTCAACCCCAGGCGATTGATGGCCTGTTCCAGCAGCAGTTTATCGCCCTCGGTCAAGGTGCACACCTTCTCCAGGTCGGGTGCATTTAATTGGTGATTGGTTTTGCCCTGGCGCGCAATCTGCCGCTGGCGGCAGGCCTCCACCCTTATGCGAATATCGCTGCTGCTGTCGCCGCTCGCAGGCGTGTGCAATTCGCCCTGGCGCAAATTGTTCACCGGTACATGCATATCTATGCGGTCGAGCAGTGGCCCGGAGATCTTATCGCGATAGCGACGCACCTGATCGGGTGAGCAGCGGCAATTGCGCTCGCTGCTACCGTGATAGCCGCAGGGGCAGGGGTTCATCGCCGCTATCAGCTGAAAGCGCGCCGGGTAGCAGGCCTGGGCTTTGGCGCGCGAGATGCGCACTTCGCCGCTCTCCAGTGGCTCGCGCAGAACCTCCAGCACCTGGCGTGGAAACTCTGGGAGTTCATCTAAAAAAAGTACACCCGAATGGGCGAGCGAAATTTCCCCGGGGCGCGGTTGGGTGCCGCCACCCACCAGGGCTATGGCTGAAGCTGTGTGATGCGGCGCGCGAAAGGGTCGGGCGCGCGCCACTCGCTCCAGCGGTTGGGCGGCAACTGAGTAGATGGCGGCTACATCGAGTATTTCGCGCTCGTCCAGGCCCGGCAGCAAACCGGGCAGGCGGCTGGCAAGCATGGTTTTGCCGGTGCCGGGCGGGCCGTAAAACAACAGGTTGTGACCGCCACAGGCTGCTATTTCCAGCGCCCGCTTGGCCTGCCATTGGCCTTTGACATCGCGTATATCCAACAGCGGCGCTTCGGGCAGCTTATTGGCATCGGCCTCCTCCTGCGTCAGGAGTTCGCGCCCATGTAGATGGGCACAAACCTGTAATAGGTTGGCTGCACCAAAGACGCGCGTAATGCTGCTGAGCGCGGCCTCCTGTGCATTGTTTGTGCTAATTATCAAGTCACGGCTGGCGTCGCCACAGGCGAGGGCGGCGGGAAGGGCTGCACTAATAGGGCGCAGTTCGCCCGAAAGTGCCAGTTCCCCGAGGAATTCACTGGCAGATAAAGCTTCTTTGGGGATTTGTCCGGAGGCCGCCAGTATACCCAGCGCTATGGGCAAATCGAAGCGCCCACCCTCTTTGGGCAGGTCGGCTGGCGCCAGGTTAACGGTGATGCGGCGCGCGGGAAATTCGAGGTGGCTGTTGAGTATGGCGCTACGCACGCGGTCTTTGCTCTCCTTTACAGCCGCCTCGGGTAAGCCGACGATCGACAGGCCTGGCAGGCCGTTGGAGAGGTGCACTTCAACCGTGACCAGGGGTGCCTGAATTCCAAGTTTGGCGCGTGAATAAACTATCGCGAGTGACATGGGCATTCCTTGCAAGTTATTGAAAAATAATAAAATTTAAAGCCGCAAACGCAATAGGCGGCGGTTAATCAGGCACCTGGGGCGCGAGTTCGCTCAGGGCCTGTTCAAGCTTTTCCAATCTCGCCCTGGTGCATTCCAGCACTTGCCGCTGAGCCTCAAATTCCTCCCGGGTTACCAGATCCAGACGCGCCAGGGCCGCTTGCAGGGCCAGGTGCAACTCCCGCTTGGGAAGAAGCTGCTCCCCGCGGGGCAGTTGTTGTTCAAGCTCCTGCAGGAGCCTTTGCGCCAGGTCGATAATCATCTTGCTACTCCGGGTCGATCCATGGCCAGTGTAACGCCTTGGCGGCAAGTCTTCACCCGCTTTGTCACCTGACGCTATAGCGGGGGTGAATCTTGTGGTTTTTGATGACGCAGTGCTGTTTTGGTGCCATGGCTTTTATTAGTGGCTCCAAATTGGTGCATCAGCGATCTGGCCATTAAGTGTTTTTCTCTGTCGTTTGACCATCTTCTGATTAAGTGGCTGATTTATATAAGGTTTCATAAATTGGCCTGCTCTGTGCAATCTCGTGCTTGAGCTTTAAGAGTCAATTGGGGCCCTGAACCCGGACCT
>CBINKF010000380.1:0-3814 GCA_966251115.1 uncultured Cellvibrio sp. | reverse complement strand
GCACGGTGCTGATCATCAGCTGATAAATATCGCGCTCATTGCAGGTATCGCCGGCGCCCATGTGCAGCACCTTGCTGTTCTCTTTGTTCAATTTTTTGGTGGGATAGCTGCAGTGCGCCGGTGTCGAGTTCAAATAAAACTTGGCCGGGTTGCTGCTATCCAGGCTGGCGAAAATTACCTCTTGTGCACCGCGGCCAATATAGAGCGCCTCTTTAGTGCCGATTTCATACACCTGGCCATCGACACTCACGGAACCAGCGCCACCAATATTGATTGCACCCAGCTCGCGGCGCTGCAAAAAGTAGTCGGACTTGAGTTGGTCGTAGCTCTCCAGCTTAACCGGCTTGCTTACCGGCATGGCGCCGCCCACCATCAAGCGCTCATAGTGGGTATAGGTAAATTCCACCGCATCGGGGCTGAAAATAGTTTCCACCAAAAAATGTTTGCGCAATTTTTCGGTGTCGTAGTGTTTGAAGTCATCAACATGAACAGCGTAGCGTTCGGGTAAAGTTTTCATGGCGCAGGTCTCGCAGGTTTGATGCGCGCAGAGCGCAGAATTTGGGCAGATAAATATTTTAGGAAGGCCCATAGCCAGAGTGAAATTAACTCTGGCTATGCACGCAATGGCTATTGCTTAAGTAACTTGTACATTTCGACACCGGCGAGGATAAAAGGCCCATTACCTTTGGCGTCGTTGCTGACGATTGGCTCGCTCATGTAATAGCTGTAGCTGCCGTCGCGGCCAAAGCCGAGACCGGCGACCAGGCACTGGCCGGTCATGCTCAGCTTGCCGTCGGCATGAACCAGCGTAAATTGGTCAAGCAGGCCCTGATAACTTTTTTCGGCTACGGCTTTGTAGCTTGAATCGAGATAACCTTGGTTCACTGCCTTCGCATAAAAATAACTAAACATTGCGGAGGCTGAAGATTCGAGATAGTTGCCCAGCGCATGGGGCTTATCGGTGATTTGCCACCAGACTCCGGTTTCGGGGTCCTGGTAGCGCTGCAAATCCGCCCCCAGCTCTTGCACCAAACCGATCATAGTTGCGCGCATTTCAGTTTCCGATGCAGGCAAATAATCCAGCACATCCACCATCGCCATGGCCAGCCAGCCCATAGCGCGCGACCAGTAAAGTGGCGAACGGCCAGTGGTTTTATCGGCCCAGTTCATGGATTTGCTTTCATCCCAGGCGTGATAGTAAAGCCCGGTTTTTTCATCGCGCAAATGCTCGCGGGTAATTTCAAACTCGTGCACTACCTCGCTAAAACTTTCATGCTGCTGTGCACCGCTTTCGTAAGCGGCGGCATACTGGGCGAGAAAAGGCATGCCCATATAAACACCGTCCAGCCACAATTGGTTGGGATAGGTCACGCGGTGCCAAAAAGCGCCCTCGGAGGTGCGCGGGTGCTTTTTAAGTTGATTGCGCAAGTAATCCACCGCTTTGCGATATTTGGCAGCGTGGGTCTGCTGCTCCAGATTAATCAGCACCCGTCCCGGATTGGTGAGGTCGATGCTGTACAAATCCGGTTTAAAAGTAAGTATCTCACCCGCGTCAGTAACATAGCTGCCGGTGACTTTTTCTGCGGCTTGGGTGTAGCGCACGGCGGGTGCAACCTTGTTTAATTCCTGCAGCGCAAGAATCTGCAAACCCGCGACATCATATTCAAATTTGGGTTCGCGTTTGCGATTCACATCCCAACCGCCATAGGCATAGCTGAGGGTTTTGCGTTGCAATTCGGAATCCGCCAAGCCCTGGCTCCAATACAGAGCCTGGTTGGCGGTTAGTGCTTTTTTGTTTCGGCTTCCGTGGTGGCAGTGTGCAATTGCATGCGCGGCGCTTTGGTTAAGCGCTCCACTTCGCGGTCCAGGTAAGCTTTAAATTGTTCTTTGGTAGTAATGCCACCGACATCTTTGTCCCACACGGCGAGAAAGTAGTAATCCAGGTCGCCGCCGTTATCGTTCATCACCGACACATAGGAGTGTTCGTCCTGGGTTTGCTCCTGGCGATCGCCGCGTTTAAAAATAACCGCCATGCCCAGGTTGTCATCGGCACTGCTCAAACTCTGCTTGCCCCAGCTGGCCACATAGGTCCAGGCTTGGCCGGTCACATCGTCGTTGCCTTGGAGTATTTCCACACCCGGATGCTTAACTAAACCTATGGCAAAATTAGGCAATTGTTGGTCCGCATTCAACTGCACATGCACCAGGCGGCTGCCTGCAGTCATAGAGAACTGGGCTTTTAAATTTAGTTTTTGCTGGTTAATTTCCCAGCCGTTGTAATTGATCAGGAACGAAGAATAGAGGTCGCCATTATTGGTGATAACTGCTTCGCGGGAATCCATTTTGGAGGCCAGCTCTACCTCTTTGCCGTTCCAAAAACCAAAGCCACCTACACCCAGCGACAGGCCAACTTTAAGCACATCCTGGCCCCAGGGCGCGGCCAGGTGGTAAGACTCATAGCCATCGAGGCCAACATTTTGCAACGCGACATCGGTGATTTTTTTACCAAAAATATCAAAGCCGTTGCGCCAGTCGAGATAGACACGGTAGGCAACCTGATCTGACTCTATGCCTGGGCCTTCATAGCGAATCCAGAAGGAGTGGTCGGTGTACTGTGGCGGTGGGGTAACCCGGTCGACATTTTTAAATGTACCGCCCTCGTATTTTTTGCCATTCCAGCTGCCGCCCTCCTTAATGGAAATTTCGACCTGGGTTTGTTTTTTCGCTGCGGGCAATGCCAGTTTGGCATCCTCTATCAGCGAAAAAGTTTGCGCTTGGCCAGCGCCAAAATCGGGTGCGATAAACAGGCTGTCGACACTGCCATCGGCGTCGGTATCAATTAATTGCGAGGCGATAACTTTGTCGCCTGTAAGCACGCGTAACGCTTTAGCCTGTTCGGCATTAATGCCCAGGTCGTAAAACGAAACGCTGAGTGGTTCCTGTACCAGCGGAAAATTATTGGCGTTAGCCACTTGCAGGCTTGCAACTGCAGATTTATTGGCGACAGCTCCATTGTTAACTTTATCGTCCGCGCAACCGCTCAGGGCAGATGCTAAAGTCGCCGCCGTCAAGGCCGCACCGATTACTGAGAAACGCTTGGAAAAATACAATGTCGTCACCTTTTTACATCAAATTTGAAAGAGCTGATAAGTAAAGAGGGATGCCAGCAAAACTGGCATCCCCAGGAGTTCTAACAATGGCTATTAGAACTTGTAGCGCACGCCTACATAATACTGGGTGCCGGTCTCGTGATAGTAGGACAGGCGCTGCTCATCTTCCGAGCCAACCCACTGGTCATCAACTTCGTTGGTCAGGTTCAGCGCTTCCAGGGTGAACTTGATGTTGTCGTTCAACTGATAGCCCAGGGACATGTCCACGTTGGTGGTGCCGTTGGTGCCTTCTTCGTCGTTGTTGTTACGGCCCACGGGCGTGGTCAGGTAGCCACTGCGTGAGGCAACTGAAACCCGTGCGCTGAACTTGTCATTTTCAAAGTAAAGTGTCGCACTGCTGGTTCTATCAGACAGATCAATTAACGGCTTGGTGGCTGCAACATTGCCGTCTTTATCCAGGTAGGCTAAATCGGAGCTTACGTGAGTATAAGAACCGATAAAACCGAAGTTGCTCCAAAAGCCAGGAAGGAACGTAAAAGGCTGTTGGTAACTGAGTTCGAAGCCTTTCAGCTCGCCGCCTGGGCTGTTTTGTGGAACAGAATAATCCCAGGATGAGTTTTCATTACAGTTGCTGTCGTAACCCTGAGCCGAACAAGCCGTTTGTGCCGCTTGCACAACTTCACTTGGGGTAAAGCCAAGCACTG
>CBINKF010000379.1:0-3820 GCA_966251115.1 uncultured Cellvibrio sp. | reverse complement strand
AACCCCCCCATATCATGATACCCGCCTTGGACGTCTATCTTAATTGGCACTTCAATGTAATATTCAGAGACCACATCAGGCTGGATAGCGACGCTATTTATGGTTAAACCCGACTCACTGCCACGCTTACCTATATCTTCAAGCAACCCAGGCACTTCCGTCTTTGCCGGCAACCTAGAAAGCAGCGAATTAAATGTACTCTTCATCTCTTCCATTTGGGCCTTGTAGGCGTCCAAATTTGCAGCCTCAAAGCTCCGCTTCTTATAAGTTTCTTTAAGCAGGGCTTCTTTTGATACTGCGCTTTCCATTTCAAGATTTAGATCACTAACCTTGAAATAATACACTCCAATAACCACCAACGCCGCCAATAAAATACAAACCAGCACCTTTGCAGGTAACGGCCAGACTCCAATTCGATCGAAATCGATATCGTTAATATCAAATTCATTTAGCTTTTCAATTGATTCCTGAAGAGACATTATTTTTTTGCCCCCGTCTTTTTGGATCCAGCTTTTTTACCCGATTTTTTTGACGAATTAGATTTCTCTCCAGAAGGGTCTCGCGCCAGCTCACCCGGAGCAGATGTCCGTACAGTTAATTTAAATCGACTTGCTTGCTCACCTTCCTCGGGAACTGCGACTACACTGGTTAAGCTGGGCGCAGAGAACCATTCAGAAGAATCGAGATTTCGCATAAAGCTTGCGACACGATTATAAGATTCGGCAACCCCCTCAACTCTTACCGTTGCATCTTTTCTTTCGAGGAAAGTGATGAAAACCCCGTCAGGTACAGATCGGGCAAACTCATCAAAATAACGCACAATAACTGGTCTGGTTCCCTCCAGTTCTTGTATTACCTTAATTCGAGCAAGCAAATCATTACGCACCTTTTTCAGCTCGGCGATTTCTTTAACCTGGGCATCCAGCTTGCTAATTTCCTGTTCGAGCATGCGGTTGCGTGAATTTTGATTGTCGATACTCGCCTGCACCCCTGACACCCAGGCATATGCAGAAATACCCGCCAATATAAATACACCGGCAATAATGCTAAAGAACTCGCGCTTTTTCTGCTCCCGATAGGCCTGGCGCCAGGGCAATAAGTTAATTTTTGACATTAGTCGAAACTCCTCATTGCCAGGCCAGTTACTATCATTAACGCCGGCGCATCTGTAGCCAGGGACACTGCATTGACACGGGAGGAAATCGACATGCGCGCGAAGGGATTGGCAACTACAGTCTGGGTGCCAAGCTTTTCTTCAATCAAGCCCACCAAACCTTCCAGAGATGCAACACCACCAGCAAGAATTATGTAATCCACATCGTTGTACTGACTGGCAGAAAAAAAGAATTGTAAGGAGCGAGTCACCTGCTGCACTACAGCATCTTTAAATGGACCGAGAACCTCGGAATCATAATCATCCGGCAAACCACCCTGCTTTTTGGCCAGCCCCGCCTCCTCGCGCGATAAGCCATAGCGGCGCTGAATCTCCTCAGTCAACTGGCGACCGCCAAACAACTGCTCGCGGGTATAAACTGTTTTGCCGTCAACCAAGACACTCAAGGTGGTCATAGTGGCGCCTATGTCGATGATGGCCACTACCTGCCCTTCTTGCTCTTCCAACTGCTCGGCAATAAGTTCGAATGAACGTTCCATGCAGTAGGCTTCGATATCAACAATCTCTGCCACCAGACCAGCCTCATTCAATACTTGCTCGCGCATTTCTACGTTTTCGCGACGACAGGCTGCAAGCAAGACTTCTACCTGCTCGGGATTGCGAGGTGATAGCCCCTGAATCTCAAAGTCGATTGCCACTTCCTCCAGGGGAAAGGGGATGTATTGATCGGCTTCAGCGGCGATCTGGTTTTCCATGGCATCTTCGTTCAGCTCGCCCGGCATATCGATCATTTTGGTAATGACCGCCGATCCAGCTACGGCAACTGCTGCATGTTTAAGCTTGGTTTTCGATTGCTTAACCATAGTGCGGATCACTTCCGCCACGGCAGCCGGATCCGCGATATTCTTTTCCACCACAGCATTGGGCGGCAGTGGTTTTACGGAATAGGATTCAACGCGGTAACGATCGCCACTGCGGCTCAATTCCAGTAATTTGACCGAGGTGGAACTGATGTCCAACCCGACTACTGGCTTAGCCTTCTTATCTAGAAAACTTAAAATGCCCATTTTTCTATCTATTTCCGTAACTTAGACGTAGTTTATGTTATAGCACTTTAACTTAAGCCTGCAACAAACCGATGAATATGTAAACAACTAAAAAGCCCGTATAATGCCCGCCTGCCCTTGCAGCTTTGCTAACCCATTAATTCGCTTGGAAAAAATGTCCAGTAAACGATCCTTCTTGTACGTACTCTTTTGGCTGTTACTGTCCGGTTTTAGTGTTACTTTGGTGACTTTTGCAGGACTTTACCTTTACTTGAGCCCCAAACTGCCCTCGGTGGAGACACTCAGGCAGGTTAAATTACAGACGCCGCTCAGGGTTTATTCAAGTGATGGCAAGTTAATTGGAGAGTTTGGTGAACAACGTCGCACGCCTCTCAGGTATGACCAGATACCACCGCTTTATATAAAAGCGCTTCTGTCCGCAGAAGATGCAGATTTCTTCGAGCATCATGGCGTTTCTCTCCGCGGCCTGTTGCGAGCAGGTTCACAAATATTGACTTCCGGACAGATCCAATCGGGCGGAAGTACACTTACTATGCAATTGGCGCGTGATTTCTTTCTCACTCGCCGCCAAGTCTTCACACGCAAATTTAACGAAATACTCTTATCCTTTGAAATTGAAAGGAAATTCTCCAAGGAAGAAATCCTTGAATTGTTTAACAACAAAATGTTTTTTGGCAACCGCGCCTACGGTCTCCAGGCCGCTGCACAGATCTATTACGGCAAGGATATCCAGGAGCTGGGTGTCGCCGAATACGCCATGATTGTCGGCGTGTTAAAAGCCCCGTCAGCCTACAATCCGCTGGCCAACCCCAAGCGCGCCATGATTCGTCGCAACTGGATTTTGGGGCGCATGCACGAGCTGGGTTACCTTAGCGCCGCCGATTACGAAGCCGCCACCCAACAACCCAACACCGCCAGTTACCATGGCACCACACTCGATTTAAACGCGCCTTATATTGCCGAGATGGCGCGCCAGGAAGCCGTAGATCGATTTGGTGATTCAGCCTATAACGATGGCTATAACGTCTATACCACCGTCGACAGCCGCCTCCAGGCCGCAGCGCAGCAGGCAATTCACCAGGGGCTGATGAATTACGACAAGCGCCACGGTTATCGCGGCCCGGAAAAACACCTCGCCCCATCGCAAGAGGCAGACCTTACTGATTGGCAAGACCAATTGCAGGAAATACCCTCGCTGGGCGAGCTCGAGCCCGCTGCCGTCACCCAGGTGGAAGATCAAAGCATTAAAGTTATGTTGAGCAATGGTGAATTCATCGATCTGGGATGGAATCAGGGCCTGGATCAGCTGCGCCCCTATATCAACGAAGATAGCCGCGGACCGACCTACAGTTCCGCCACCCAGTTTTTAAAACCCGGGGATGTTGTTCGCATCGCCAAAGACGCGCAGGGCGCATGGCAATTCAGCCAAGTGCCCGCCGCCCAATCCGCACTGGTATCCCTGGACCCGAGCAGCGGTGCCATTCGCGCATTAATAGGCGGTTTCGACTTTAAACAGAGCCACTACAACCGTGCCACTCAGGGTGCGCGTCTGCCTGGCTCCAGCTTTAAGCCCATCCTTTATACTGCCGCGCTGGAGCACGGTTTTACCCCTGCCTCCATTATTAACGACGCGCCTATA
>CBINKF010000378.1:0-3823 GCA_966251115.1 uncultured Cellvibrio sp. | reverse complement strand
CATGTTTGCCGACCCGCAATTTAATGCACGCGGAATGTTTGAGCAGGTGGAGATCAACGGCAAGCCCTTGAGTATTCCCGCCATAGTGCCCAAACTGGAGCAAACCCCTGGACGCACAGATTGGCCAGGCGGTGAAGTGGGTAGTCATACCCAGGAGGTATTGCAACAGCTGCTCAAGCTAAGCGAGATCGAAATAAATCAGCTAAAACGCAATTCAGTGATTTAGGTGGAAAGCATCAATGAGTGTAAAACCTGGGCTTTATCGGCATTACAAAGGCAACGATTATTTTGTTTTTGAACTGGCTTGTCATAGTGAAACGCGAGAGTCATTGGTGGTTTACCGTTGTCTATATGGTGATTTTTCCTGGTGGGTCAGGCCGCAGGCCATGTTTGAAGAAACTGTCGAACTGGCGGGAGAGACTATTCCACGCTTTCGTTTTTTGAAAGAATTAACTGCATCTGAGTTCGCTGAGTTTTTAGCTTCTGCAGATACATTAAAAAACCGCTACAACTAAATTGGTAGCAATTAATGAGTTACTTTTGTCAGGGGCAATTTCAGCGTGAATCAATTTGAGTTGCAACCGGGTCAGGATCAGGAGATTAAAGATGCGCGCTGGATGCACTATGCCCTTAAACTCGCCGCCCGCGGGGAAGCCCTGGGTGAAGTGCCTGTAGGTGCGGTCATTGTAAAAGATGAGATGATTCTCGGTGAGGGTTGGAATCAACCTATCACCAGTCACGACCCCACCGCCCACGCCGAAGTGGTCGCGCTGCGCCAGGCGGCGCAGAACGCACAAAATTATCGACTGATAGGCTCAACCCTTTACGTTACCCTGGAGCCCTGCACTATGTGCGTGGGGGCTTTGGTGCACGCGCGCGTAGGTCGTTTGGTGTTTGGTACCAGCGAACCTAAGGCGGGCGTGGTCGTCAGCCAAGGGCGCCTCTTGGAGGCGAGCTACCTCAATCATCGGGTGGAATTTGAAGGCGGTGTTCTGGCGGAGCGCTGCCAGCACCAGTTAAGCCATTTTTTTCAGCGTCGCCGCGAGTATAAGCGTCAGGAGAAACTGGGAAATCAACCCGAGTCTTCGCAGGAGGTAACCTCCGAAGATGGGGTCGGGCCTGAATATTGGGATTTAGGTGATAAATAGCGCCTGAGCGCGATTGCTCTGGAGATTTTGGTTGCACCCATAATGAGTTGGGGCCGCTAGTGCGGCCCCATGCTGGTTCTGTCCTTAGATGAAGTAGTCAATTTGCGACCAGTTCCTTTGGTTCTCCCTGACCGCCTTATCCTGCGCTGGTGCAGTCCTTTGATGTCTCCTGACATCGCTTCCAATAGGTGGGGCGCCTCCATTGACCTTACCTGGCCACCGCACGTCATTGTCTACTTCCTTGATGAGATCATTATCCCTGTCGACGACACTGGCTTCTAGTCGCCGTTGTCGGCAAATTTTGTAGGAAATTGACTACAATCTATAACTAAAAATTGCCCGGAACCTTCTATTTAATAACTTTATAACAGGGTATATAGGTTCTACCGGGCAACTTCATGCGGTTTTGGCGCGCGAAGGAGTCCAGTAACTCATCCACTGGATGCATGATGTCAGGGTCGCCATGCAGTTCGAAATGGCCATTTTCCTCAATAGCGCGTATTCCATCCTCTTTCACATTGCCCGCCACTATGCCGGAGAAGGCGCGGCGCAGGTTGGCGGCCAGTTGGTTGACCGGTTGATTTTTGTGCAGCTCCAGGTTGCGCATATTCCCGTGGGTGGGAATAAACGGTTGTTGCAGGTCGGCGCTGATTTTTAATAGCCAGTTAAAATAGTAGGCATCGTCGTTTTCCTTGCGGAATTCGCGCACCGCCTGAATACCATTTTTCATTGCTGTGGCTACCGCTTCCGGGTCGTTGATAATAATTTTGTAATGGCTTTGCGCTTCGGGGCCCAGGGCGTCGGCAATAAATTTATCGATTCTGTGGAAGTATTCGGCGGAATTTTCCGGGCCGGTGAACACCAGTGGGAAGGGAATTTTTTTATTGTCCGGGTGTAACAGTATGCCGAGAATATAAAGGATTTCCTCGGTGGTGCCTGCGCCTCCGGGAAACACGATAATACCGTGCCCCAGGCGCACGAAGGCCTCAAGGCGTTTTTCAATGTCCGGCATTATTACCAGTTGGTTCACAATCGGGTTGGGCGCCTCAGCGGCAATAATGCCGGGCTCGGTAATGCCTATGTAGCGACCGCGGGTAATGCGCTGTTTAGCGTGGCCAATGGCAGCGCCTTTCATGGGGCCCTTCATAGCGCCAGGGCCACATCCGGTACATATATCCAGAGCGCGCAAACCCAATTCATAGCCCACCTCTTTGGTGTAGTCGTACTCGGCGCGGCTGATGGAATGGCCACCCCAACAGACCACCAGATTGGGGTCCATACCCGCGCGCAGCAGGTTGGCATTGCGCAGCATATGGAATACTGCATCAGTGATGCTCTCCGGATGGCTGAGGTTAAATCTGGGGCTGTCTTTGATCTCATCGTTGGCGAAAATCACATCGCGCAGCACGGTGAATAAATGATCGCTGATACCGTGGATCATTTTGCCGTCGACAAAGGCTTCCGCCGGCGCGCCGTTAACGGCCAATTTGATACCGCGCTCCTGCTGCACAATGCTGATATTGAAATCTTTATAGCGCTCCAACAGCTCTTTGCCGTCATCTATGTCATTGCCGGTGTTGAGTACCGCGAGCGAACAGTTGCGAAACAGCTTGTAGAGCCCGCTTTGGCTGGCATCCAGCAGTTTGGCAACTTCAGATTTGGAAAGAATATTCAAACGATTGGTGGGCGAGATTACCGCATCGACTGTTTTGTATCCTTCAGCAGATTCTTGCAGTACTCTGTAGGGTAAATCTTTCATGGTAATCCTTATATTCAGCTCGCTGAATTATTGGCTAAAAACTTACGTGTAACTCTCAATTTATCTATAGGTCAATTCATCTATAGGCCAGAGGCATGCCAGTTGGCAAGTGCTTCCTTTGGATAACTTACAATTCTTTTTCGTTTTGGTTAAAAAGTGGACGTAATAACTATGGCTTTACTTCCGGCAGTTGAAGTGGAAACGGGGTTCGGCCCGGCGACAGCCAGCGTAATCTGGCTGCATGGTTTGGGCGCCGATGGCAATGATTTTGCGCCTTTGGTGCCCGAATTAAATTTACCTCCATCGCTGTCGACTCGATTTATTTTTCCCCATGCACCGGCAATAGCGATCACCGTCAATGGCGGCTATGTAATGCCCGCCTGGTACGATATTTTGGAGATGAGCCTCGAGCGTAAAGTAGATGAGTTGCAGCTGCGCAAGAGCGCGCAGCAAATCCAGGCGCTCATAGAGCGTGAGATAGCGCGGGGAATCGCCAGTAACAGAATAATTCTGGCGGGTTTTTCGCAGGGTGGTGCTGTCGCCCTGGAAGCGGCATTGAGTTATTCCCAACCATTGGCGGGGTTGTTGGTAATGTCCAGTTATTTTGCGACCAGCACATCGGTAGCCTATTCACCCGCCAATGCAAATCTGCCCATATTGCTACAACACGGTGTGCAGGATTCGGTTGTTAGTGAATTGTTAGGCCAAAAAGCTTATCAACTCCTTCGCGGTAAACATTACAGGGTTGAATATCAACCCTACGACATGGATCACACACTTTGTGCGGAGCAGGTGCAGCATATTTCCACATGGCTGCAAGCGCGGCTCGGTGTCAACACGTTACTCGGTTAAGCAGGCGGGGTCAAAAACATATTCACCTTGCAACCAAGCTGTAAGTTCTTGAATGGCTGGGTTG
>CBINKF010000377.1:0-3826 GCA_966251115.1 uncultured Cellvibrio sp. | reverse complement strand
GACTGCCGGCATACGAAACTGTGTTGGCCTACCGCCCTGCAGGCTGTACTGCACGGGAACGCCGTTGACCAGGAGCAGAACCTGGGCATTAAACCCGGTATGAATCCCGCGTATGGAATACACCGAATCCAGGCGGCTGAGCGTGGAAAGCGATACATGAACGCCGGGCAGGGTTTCCAGCACATCGTTAAGGGTGCGCGCGCCCATGGCTTCAATTTCAGCAGCGCTTACTACCGAGGCGGTCGCCGGGGCGCGATCCAAAGGTGTGCTGTTACCTGTGGCAATGGAAATTTCCACTTGCGCCAATTCCGCCAGGGACAGGTTGTAATAATCGTCTGCCGCCAGCACCTGCGCGGTAGGTTTGAGCAGACCTGCCGCGAGCACAAGGCACGCGCGCAGCAGGCGGGATGGATCAACAATGGGCATAGGGAGAGCTCGTCAAATGCTGATCTGCCTCTGGATTCATCCAGGTGGCGAGATAATCAGCGGGCAAATTCGATTGGTTTGATTAACCCCGATCCCGTTGCGGGGCTTCTCCGGCACACACTTTTCCCTAACCCTGGAGCCCCATTTATCGAGGCCTCAACCAAACCTGGGTTGCTTATAGCTATTATTGCGCCACATCTAACAGCAGATGTCTATTCAGTAATAACAAATAAAGATAGTGGACACCGGGGTTAAAGCAAATTGCTCGCACAATAATCAATTCAGCCCCGCCAATCGTTTAATTGCCAGGCGAATAACTTCTCTTTCCCAGGCTTGGGCCGCAGGGTCGGAACCCTGTTTAACCAGGGCGCCGCCATCCATCAGGCTCACCGCCATAACCGGGATAGTAGCCAGCTCGTGCTGGGCGCGCATTTTTTCCAAAAACACCCAGGCCTGCTGGTTGGGCAGGTGCAAATCGAGCACTATGGCGCGCGGTTTTAACTCGCGCGCCAGCTGCAAACCACCCAGGGCATCGGGTGCCCCGTGTAATTGCACCGGCTCCTGTTGCAGGCCGCGCGCCAGTACCTCAAGCAGTACCGGCTCGGGTTCAATAATCACCAAATGGTCGTGGACATCATCCAGGTCAAAATCATTGACCGGTGCAGCCGCCACTGGTGCCAGCGCTGGTTGCTTGTGGGCGTTGGCGATCGGCAGGGGGATTTCAACAATAAAACAGGCCCCCTTCCCCAGCTCACTTTCAACCCGAATACTGCCGCCCATGAGTTCGCATAACTGGCGGGTAATTGACAACCCCAGGCCGCTGCCCTGGTATTTGCGGGTTGTGCTCGAATCCGCCTGGCGGAAGGGATCAAAAATATGCTGCTGTTGTTCGGCGGTCATTCCTATACCGGTATCGGCAATACTGATGTAAATACGCGATTCCTGATGTAGCGCCTTAACCTGCACTTGGCCATCCTGGGAAAACTTGCAGGCATTACCGAGTAAATTAATCAGGATATGCAGGATTTTCTCCGGGTCCGCCAGGGGTAAGCTGGCGCCATCATCCACCTCCTTTTGCACTTGAATTCGGCTTTTTTCCAGAAGTGAACCCACTGCCCCCAGAGCCTCATCCACCAGGCTGGAGAGGCGCACTTCGGTAAGGTCCAACTCCATGCGCCCGGCCTCAATTTTTGCCAGATCCAGTACGCCATTAATCAATTTGAGCAGGCGCTCGCCATTGGTTATCACCCGTGTCAGGTCATCCACATGCTTGTGATCGTCCTCCATTTTCAGCTCTTCAATCACCAATTCGGTGTAGCCGATAATGGATTGCAAAGGCGTGCGCAATTCGTGGCTCATCAGCGACAGGAATTCGCTCTTAGCCTGGCTGGCATCCTCGGCTTTGCGCTTGGCGATGGCCAGGCGCTCACCGGCAATTTGCAGGTCTTTACTGCGCGCCGCCAAGCGCTGGTTGGCGAGGCGCTTGGTGTTGTAGGCGATCACAATGGTGATTATCAAGAGCGCACCTAATATAACCAGGCCGCGCAAATATTTGAGTGAAACCTTCTGCGCGTCCACCTGCTGGTCCAAGCCGGCGATGGCGGCTTTTTGCGAGCTGATTTCCTGCTCCTGCGTCAAAATGGTTTGGTTAAGTTGCGCCAGGCGTTTTTCGCGCTGGTCAATTTCTGCTGCGATTTTATTGAGCGATGCCTGTTGTTGGTTGAGCTCCTGGGTGCGCGCATCCACTTCTTGCAACAACCGCTCGCGCTCCTGCCGGCTTTGATCGATTTGCTTTTTTTGCTCCTGCAGCTGTTCGTTTTGTTTGCTGATAAGCGCGTCGCTGTCATGAATATTTTGCTGCAAGCCGCCCAACTGTTGCTGCAAGCGCTGGTTTATCGCCTCTTGGCTTTTAATGGTATTGGCCAATTCATCTAGCGCGCGCTCGCGCGATTGCAATTGTTTTTGCATGGCAACCAGCGAAGCCTGGCCTTCGCGATAAAGTTTGGCCACATCAATTTCGGTTCCGCCATTCAGAATTAATTCGGGCAGGGGGGTGAGGCCGTGGTTGATGAGGTTGGATTTGTTGACTTCAAACTTGAGTCGATCCGCATCGGTAATCAGGTTAATCATCACCAGTTGCTTGTTGCTGAATTCGCTGGTCACCAACAGTACCGGCTTGCTGTCGAGGCGATCGTAGAGCGCGGTAATATTTTTGGTCGCCTGGGGATCGATAAAAATCAATTGATAGCTGGTGAGCGCACTGGTGGCACTGAGTTTGTCCACCTGAATGGGCAAGCTGCGCACCCGCACCCGGGTCGCCATGGTTTGCAGCTCGTCGAACAGACGCGCATCGCTGGATTCATAGACGCCAATTTTAAATTGCTTGAGCCCCTGCTCATTGGGCCACTGGATGTTTTTCGCAAAGTTATAGAGGTAGGACGCGGTAAGTTTTTCACGTGTTAGCCCCTGCGCCGAGGCCAGACTGGCCCACAGCCACAAACCGCCGAGACACAGCCACAAGCCACCCAGGTACAGCGACGACGCCAAGCCAGCTCGGGGGCGCGAATGGGCGCCAGTGTAGCGCCCGGTGCGCAGCATAGGTAGCAAGCAATCAATCAACATAATATTCCTCAAGGCGCGAGCACATCGACAACTGGCAGCTAAATCTGCGCTCGCGCAGCATAGCGCGCGCCCCGTGTTTATGCTAACCCCCCGTCGCGCAAAACCCCCGTGCAAATATAAGAGCCCTGGCTCTTCAGTTGTTATTGGGTGGACAGCATCTGAGCAAATTAAGTATTCGAGAACAGGTTAATTCAGCCATTCACGATAGGCGCGCAGTGCGTCCATCGCCGTAATAACCCCAACCACTTTCTTCTGATCGGTAACAAATACGCGGTGAATATTGCGGTTAAGCAACAGCGAAGTAAGTTCTGGCAAGGGGGTCGACTGCTCCACGGCAATGACTTCGTGGGTCATTATCTGGTGCACGGTGCAATTTTTGGCGGCGTCTTTTATCCAACTTAACAGCAGCTCTTCATCAGGTTCCTGGCCGCAGTTGTTGCGATACAAATCGCTCAGCGCACGGCCCTTGGAGGAGTCGTCCATGCTGCTAAAACGAAACACATCATCCACACTCACCACCCCCACCAACTCATGGTCCGAGGCGATTACCGGTGCGGCCGAAATTTGGCGACGGATAAAGAACTCGCTCAAGCGCTGAATCGTCCAGCCCTCGTAGGCAGTGAGCACCTCGGGGGTCATTAGGTCGGTGGCGAGCGGTGCAGGTCGGGGGCTAGTGGTGCTGGTCATAACAGGCTCCTGGCGGATTATTGTGATTGAAAAACAGCCATTCACAGCTATAGCACAAAAATCCTCCAGCGGTCGTTGCGTCTGTGTTACA
>CBINKF010000376.1:0-3831 GCA_966251115.1 uncultured Cellvibrio sp. | reverse complement strand
TCGCGTTCGGTTTGGTGGTAGTGCAGGATTAAAAAGTCGCGAATTTTTTCCACTTCAAAATCGGTTTGGCGATTGAACTCGTCTATATCCTCCTGCGCAAAGCTGCTCCCGGGAAACAAACTCAATAAACGCGCAATGCCCGACTGCACCAGGTGCAAACTGGTGGACTCCAGTGGCTCCATAAAGCCGCTGGCAAGCCCCAGGGCGATACAGTTTTTGCTCCAGGATTGCCGGCGTTTGCCCGTGGTAAATTTAAGCAGGCGCGGTTCGCTTAAAATTTCACCGTCAATATTGGCCAAGAAAATTTGTTTGGCCTGGGCATCATCCATATAGCGGCTGGCGTATACGTGGCCGTTGCCGGTGCGTGTTTGCAGTGGAATTCGCCACTGCCAGCCGGCGCTGTGTGCTTGTGAGCGGGTGAACGGAGGCGGTTCCGCCATAGCCGAACTGGCGACTGCCAACGCGCGATCGCAGGGCAGCCAGTGGCTCCAGTTGTCGTAGCCGACATTGAGGGTTTGACCAATAAGCAGCGCGCTAAAGCCGGAGCAATCAATAAATAAATCGCCTTCAACTAATTGCCCCGACGCCAAGCACAGGCTTTGAATAAAACCGGTATGCGGGTGCTGATTTACACCCACCACCTTGTCTTGAATGCGAATAACACCGCGCGCTTCAGCATAGTCGCGCAAAAAGCGCGCGTAGCGGCCCGCATCAAAGTGAAAGGCATGGGCGATAGTGGAAAGCGGTGAGTTGCCCGCAGCAACCGAGCGCATAAATTTGCCGCGTTTGGCAGCGGCCCAACTCAGGGTGAACTCCCCCAAATCATCGCCGATCAAACCTAGCTGCTGTAATTTAAACCAATAGTGATAAAACTGAATATGATCTATGTCCTTGCCCAGGTCGCCAAAGGCGTGAAAGTAGCTGTGGCCCTGGCATTTCCAATCGACAAACTCGATACCTAATTTAAACGTGCCCTGGGTCGCACGCAGGAACTCGTCTTCATCCACCCCCAGCAATTTATTGAACAATTGAATTTGCGGGATAGTCGCCTCGCCCACCCCCACAGTGGTGATTTCATCCGACTCCACCAGTTGGATTTGGCAGTAGCCGTTGCGCAAAACCTTGGCGAGCGCGGCAGCGGTCATCCAGCCGGCGCTGCCGCCACCAAGAATGACAATCTTTTTTATGGATTGATCCGACATGATTGGACCCTCGCAACAAACCACCCGGAGATTGCTCCGGGTGGTTTTCTGGCTCTAGGATTTTAGAAGTTGGCGCGCACCACCAGGGCCACGCGACGATCGTTATCAAACCAGGAACGCCCCGCCGTGTGTCCCTCGTTGTCGAGGATCATGGTGGTTTTGGTTTGCGAGTCCAGCAGGTTGTTTAGCTCCAAGCCCACTTTGACTTGATCGGTAATGTTGTAGAAGGCCGAGCCATTAAGCACACCATTGGCTTCGTTCCACAGCGGATAACCGCTGATGACGTCCGAGGTGGTGAGCAGGTAGCGCGAGCGCCAGTTGTAAGACAGGCGCAGGGAGATGGCGTCCTTCTCGTACATCAGGGTCAAGTCAGCTGTGTCTTTGGACTGGCCTTGCAGCGGCAGGCCGGACAAATCCACCGTGGGCTTATAAACACCATTACTGGTGCTGGGGCCGGCGTTGGGCACCGACTTGGAATCTATATGGGCCCAGGTCAGCCCCATGCCTAAACCGTCCCAGGGTGCTGGCAGCATGTCGTAAAACTGCTGATAGGCCAACTCGAAGCCCTGCATTTTACCTGTGCCATTGTTCACGGTACCCGCCACACGCGCGGTTTGGGTGACGCCGGAAACCGGGTTGGTAAATTCGCGATCAAAAGAGCCAGAGACAAAGAAGTCGCTCAGGTCTTTATAAAACAGGGTGCCGCTCAGTGAACCGCCCTTGGCGAAATACCACTCCAGTGCCAAATCCACCTGCTTGGACAACATGGGGCGCAGGTAAGGATTGCCACCATCGCCGATCCAACTGGAGACCTGGGCGCCGGTAATTTTGGAGCTATCCGGGTTGTTGGGGTCTATCTCCGGTTGATCAACATTGATGGACTTGGCCGAAATTGAGGTGTTGTTTTTGACATCGCCCATATCGGGCAAGGCCACAGCTTCCGAGATGGCAAAACGGCTGATCAGGTCGTCGGTAATACCCACTTTGAGGTTAAAACTGGGCAGCAGCTTGTGATAGGTAGAGTGTGACTCCTGCACCTCAAACGCGTTATTGCCAAAGCCCAATTCACTGGCGCTCAGATAGTTGTTGGGGTCGTTAACCCAGGCTTCGGCGGTAGCCAGGTCCGGGTAAGCCCCCGCATCCACCTGCTGCTGAGCCCAGGTGTCAATTTCCGCCTTGGAGGCGTTAATTCCCGGAGCGCCATTAGGAACCGGATTTTTCTGTTGCAAATCCGGGTAGCGCACCGCACCGCGTGCAATCCGCTCCAGCTGGAAGTAGCGCAGGCCCAGGTTGCCACTAAAGCGATGGGTGTAGTCGTCAGAACCAAAATCCAGGCGCACATAGGCAGCCTGGTTTTTCTCCTCGGTGATAAACACATCCGCCGGGCTAAAGTAGGTTGCTATGCTGGCATCTGGCTGATTTGCTGCAGGCACCCAACCATTACCGGATTCCGCCAGGGCCAAACCGTCGTAGGCGACCTGGCGTACCAGAGACGCCGCCGGAAATAACAGGTAATCGCCCGGCAGGTCGAGCACCTCGCCGCGGTGAACATCGCCAAAGTTGATTCTGTCCAAACCCTGGTCGGGCACTGTGTCGGCCCAGAGCACAGGTGATCCCCAGCTTGGCCCCAATTCACCCCAGCTATAGGGGGTGTAGCGCACAGTTTGCTCGCGGTCGGCGCGGCGCAGGCCGACTTTAACCGCCGTTAACCAGCCCGCATCGTCAAAGTGATAAGTCGCATCAAGTCGCTCCGCATTGGAGTCGCCGTCGGACACTTCATAGTGGTCCATGGCCGATTGCCACAGGTAAGAGGTCGGGTCCTGGAAGTAGTTAGAGTCACCTGCCGCATCACCGGTAAAGCCGGGGAAGTTGGCATTGGCAAAGGCCTCGGGATGCTGATCGCGCAGGCCATTCCAGGGTTCGATCAGGCGCAAACTGGGCAGGCTGCCGCTCACGTCAAAATCCTGAATCGCGTAAACGCCCAGCATCACCGTTACATCGGTATTGCGGGTTTCGGCTTTTACATACTGGAAGTCGGCACTCAGCTCAAAGTTATCGCTGGGAGTCCATTTAAGATTGATGGCGTGGTCATCCACCAGGGTGTGCTGGTCGTTAACTCGCGTATTGGCCTGGAAAGGGAAGCCCCACTGGGCGACATCGTAAGGCTGGGTGGTGCCGTTGGCACCCCAGGCACGCGGTACTCGCTCCAGGTTGCCATCGGCGGTGCGCCAGCCATCGCCGCTGGTAATGGTGCCACTTTGGAAAACGCCATCACTGGTGAAATCAAACTCTGTACCGGCCAGGGGCTGGGTAAAGTTTTTGCCGTAGCCGCCCTGATATTGGAAGGCGTGCTCGGTCCAGCTCAGGTGCGCGTCCGAGCGCAAAAACTGGTAGGTGGCCTGCAGGCTTTCGTCCGGCGCGTCCCACTGCACCGCAAGGCCATAACCTGTGCGGTCGCGGTCATCATTCTTTTGCGTAAGGTTGGAGCCATTGGGCAGCCAGACAGTGCCTGTGCCATCGCCCACAAAAGCCTCGGCACCGGGAATGCTGGACGCCAGGATTGGCTCCAGAGCATCGGCCTGGATACCATTGGACTCGCCGCGCAGGCTGGAGTTGGCGTAGTTAAGCA
>CBINKF010000375.1:0-3853 GCA_966251115.1 uncultured Cellvibrio sp. | reverse complement strand
GGATTGATCGCCCAGGGGGTGCGCATTACCCCGGCCATCTGTTACGAGATTGTCTATTTGGATTTAGTGGTGCAAGCGGCAAAGGAAACCTAGGTATTGCTCAGCGTCAACAACCTCGGCTGGTTCCTCAATTCAATTCAATCCAAGCAGTTTATGCAGATGGCGCAGATGCGCGCGCTGGAGACTGGCCGCTATTTGATTTACAGCACCAACAACGGCCCCAGCGCCATTATCGATAACAAAGGTAAAATCATCAGCCAGAGCGATTCCTTTAAAGAGCAGACCTTTAGCGGTGTCATCCATCCAGTCGCAGATTGGACGCCGTTTATGATTATCGGCAGCTGGCCGCTGGCTTTGGTCGCCGCGCTGATTCTGCTGCTGCTCGCCCGCCCCTGGCGCAAGCTGGACCGACAGGCGGCAGAATCTATTTCGAATTAGAGCGCAAGAATTGGGGTGAATATCGGGCCGCTAGCGATTAGGCTATAGGTCTAAGTTGATGGAAGCCGAGCCCCATGAGTAGCCTTACACCGGATACCGACGAACAGCGCTGGCAAGCGCTCTGCGCACGCCGCTCAGTTGAATCCAGTCCGTTTTTTTACGGGGTGATTACCACCGGGATTTTTTGTCGCCCCGGCTGTAGTTCACGCCTGCCAAAGCAGGACAACGTGCGTTTTTTTGATTCAGCCGAACAAGCCCAAGCCGCCAGTTTTCGCCCCTGTAAACGCTGCACACCGCTTGAACCGGCAGACGATGCCATCAGTTCGCGCATAACAGCACTCTGCCGTCATATTCAAACCTGTGTGACCGCCAAGAGCACTGAGCCAAGCCTGACCGAACTTGCAACCCTTGCCGGTATCAGTGAGTACCATCTGCAGCGGCAATTTAAAAAAGTCACCGGGCTTTCACCTAAAGCTTACGCAAAAACACTCAAACAATTAACCGCAAATACCAGCGGCAAACCACAGCGAGGAGCCTCCATGCGCATTACCTACAGCCTGGCCCCTTCATCACTGGGATTGGTGTTGGTCGCCCAAACGGAAAAAGGCCTCTGCGCCGTTTTACTCGGCGATGACGAGCAGGCACTGATTGATGATTTGCTCAGGCGTTTTGCCAAAGCGGAACAGGTGCGCGCCGACGCGCAATTTACCCAGACACTTAAACAGATAGTAGATCTTTTGGCGGAACCGCAAAAAACCCTAGATTTACCTTTGGATATTCGCGGCACCCTCTTCCAACAAAAAGTATGGCAAGCGCTGCAACAAATTCCTGTGGGGGAAACCCGCAGCTACAACCAAATTGCCGCCGCCATTGGCGACGCCAAAGCCTCGCGCGCCGTCGCCGGTGCCTGCGCCGCCAATTCAATTGCCCTGCTTATTCCCTGTCACAGAGTTGTTCGCAGCGACGGCGGTCTCTCCGGCTATCGCTGGGGGGTGGAGCGCAAGCGCGAGTTGTTGCGGCGCGAAGCTGATGTAAAAAAATAACGGGAAGCGAACCTTGGCCGAATTAGCACTAAAAATTAAATTACCCGCAAATTTTCGCCGCCAGGATTTTCTCGCCTTTCACCAGCGGGACGTTCAGGAAATTGCCGAGCGAGTGAGCGACAATCAACTGTGCAAGGGCATAATCTGGCAAGCCAGGCCAGCATTGCTCGAAGTCAGTTTTTTTAAAAATCACGCCGAAGCAAGCCTTTGCTTTGCGGGTAGAGGCTCCCGGCAAACGGCTGAGTTGTTCGAACCGTTTGTTGCGCATTTGCTGGGATTGAACCAATCCACAAAAGACTTTGAACAAACTTTTGCCGGTCACGCCGAACTTGGTGCGCTGATAAGCGCGCAGGCTGGCTTGCGTATTCCCCAGGCAGCCAGCGCCTTTGAGGCAATCAGCTGGGCCATAATTGGCCAGCAAATTAGTGTGAGCGCTGCAGTGAGTATCCGCCGTAAATTTATTCAGCTGGTTGCGGCGCGACACCAGTCAGGGCTATTAGCCTACCCTGCCGCAGACTCCCTGGCGGGCATATCCTGTGACACATTGCGAGCGGCGGGGCTGTCGCAAACTAAAGCCGCCACACTCCTGCGCCTGGCGGAGGTCATGCGCGAGCAAAATCTGGATGCGCAATTGCAAGCCTGCTGGCACGCGGATAAAAACCGCGCGCAACGGATGGCAACCATTAGCGAGCAACTGGCCAGTATTCGCGGCATTGGCCCCTGGACCATCAGCTACGCCCTGCTGCGCGGTTTTGGCTGGTTGGATGGCTCACTGCATGGCGATGTAGCGGTGCGCCGCAATTTGCAGCGGCTGCTGGCCCTGGACGAAAAACCCGATGAAAAATTTACCCAGCAATGGCTGGCGCAGTTTGCCCCCTGGCGCGCCTTGGCCGCAGCGCATTTATGGGCCATGCAAACCAAGGCTGGATATTAGCCCGCGAAATTATTAGCCCGCAAAATGTTGCTCCGCGAAAAATTAGTCGCGTTCGGCAAACAGCAAAATATTGCCATTGGCGTCCACTGCAATCAGTTGCTTATTCACCCAAATGGGCGAAGCCATAAACGCCCCCAGGGTTTTAGCCCATTCGACACTGGCTTGCAGCTGTACCTTGGAGTCAAACAGTTTGTCGCTGCGCAATTTGCCCTGCTGATCAAGCAGTTGGTGGATGTCAGCCAACGCTTCGGGCGTGCGATAGCGCCAGACAAGTTCACCACTGCGTTTATCAAGCGCAATTAACTCGCCAGCCATTGTCCCTATCACAAGTTCATTTTTTAACAAGACTGGCGAGGTGTAAGTCCAGGTTTTGGTAGGGGTGCGCAACAGTTCGCTGCCCGATTTTTTATCCAGTGCCAAGGCTAAGCCGGTATCCGAGGTGCCAAAATAAACGGCGCCTTCGTCAATAGCAGCGGTGGAGACAACCCAACTGCCCTGGGCGTTATAGCGCCACTTTAACTTGCCAGAGGTTTTATCCAATGCATAAAAAAATCCATCGCGAGCGCCAATATAAACCTGTGTGTTATCGACACTCGGTGACGCCTGGAAGCCGAGCATAATGCTCTGGCGGCGCTCAGCACCCGCTTGAAATTGCCATTTCTCAGCGCCGGTTTTCGCATCCAGCGCATAGAGTCGAGTCCCCCAACTGGCGATATAAATTGTATCGCCATCGCCCGCTGGCGATGAGTGAATCAACTCGTCCGTGGTGTAGCCCCACACCAATTCGCCAGTATCCACCTTCAAAGCATAAACCTGGCGATCACTACTGCCAAAATACACCAGGCCATCCACAACCAGCGGTGATGACTGGTAAATATCCCAAGGGTCAACCACAGGCCCAGCAGCTGCCGGTAAGCCATACCCACCGATACTCGCAAAACGCCTTTCACCCGCGGTAGCAAAGCGCCAGAGCAACTGCCCCGCTGTTGAGAGTCCATAGAAAAAGCCGTCGCGACCGAGAAAAAAAATACGCCCGTCCTGCACCGCAGGTGTTGAACCTATGCCGGCTTCCAGATGGTAAATCCATAACAATTTGCGCTGCCCAAGATCGAAGCAGTAGAGGTTGCCGTTTTCGCCAGCGATCCAGAGTTTTCCCGCGGCCACTACCGGCGAAGCACTGACCTGGGTGTGTAGGGGAAAATGCCACTGCAGCTGTATTTTTTGCCAATTTACAGCTGCCGGCACCTCGGCTCTGCCGCTGTGCGCAGCGCCGCCCATAAACATATTCCATTGCGCAGCCAGGCTCGTCGTGGATAGCACCAGGCCGAGCAGCAGGGATGCATGCTTCAAAAAGGATCGCCTGCTTAACAAGCGCGGGGGGTTGCTCTCGATCGACATAATTATTCTCCTCTAACTGCAGTCACCTTTAACTGCAACC
>CBINKF010000374.1:0-3858 GCA_966251115.1 uncultured Cellvibrio sp. | reverse complement strand
GTATAGCCGTAGGCAACTCGGCCTACGCCAATATGGATGCCTACCTTAAGGACTATAGCGATGCCTCTGTCACTGTACAGTGGAAGAGCGGCTCGACTCCCGTTATGGAAGCCACCTTTGTGCACGGTTCGCCCTACGCCTATTTCACCGCCTTGCAGGGCAACCTGGTGGTGCGCACCAAGGCGGCTGACGGCGGTGAGAAAGGCGTGTTTTATCAAAGTGGCAACAGCCTGGGGATCTGGACTGATGTGGCGGGCGATCGCAACAACTTCCTGATTACCGGCTTGGATGCCACCAGTTTCAGCGGCGTTAACAGCAGCAGTATTGGGGTCAGTAATGCCAGCAAGCGCCTTACTATCACCTGGCTGCCACAACTGACCGGCACTCCCTCCAGCGCCATGATCTCCGCCTTTTTGCAGTACGCCACCCAGCCGGTGGATAAGGTGAGCATCAATTACGCGGTTGATCACGGTACCAACAAGGTTACTGTTAGCCACCAGTACCTCTACAACGGCTCACCCGTGACTACTATGGTAGGCATGCTGCCCATGGCCTGGAAAAACTCCACCCAGGCCACCACCAGTTACAAGGTGCGCTCGGCCCGCGGCGTCACCAAGTTCGCCGCCACCAGTGGCTTTAGCTACACCATTCCCTATGTGGGGGTCTTGCCTTATCTGCCAGAGAACATTGGCGATTACAATGTTGCCCAACTAAAAGCCTTGGTGACTGAGTTCATCAACAAGGGTTCAGCCAATTGGAATACCGCAACTGACACCTATTGGGCCGGTAAAAACTACGGCAAGGTGGCGGAGTTGGCGGCTATTGCCCGTTCCGTGGGTATGACTGCGGAAGCCAATCAACTGATTACCTGGTTAAAAGGTGAACTGCAGGACTGGTTCCACGCCAATACTTCCGGTGGCCTGGATACCACCAAATACTTTTATTACGACCCCAACTGGAACACCTTGCTCGGTTTTGACGAGTCTTTTGGCGCTCAGCAACAACTTAATGATCACCACTTCCACTATGGCTATTTTGTCCGCGCCGCAGCCGAGATCTGTCGGGTCGATGCCAACTGGTGTAGCGCCAGCCAATACGGTCCCATGGTTGAGCTGCTGATCCGCGACTATGCCGCTGGCCGCAGCGACAGCATGTTCCCCTATCTGCGCAACTTCGATCCGGCTTACGGTTTTTCCTGGGCTTCGGGCCACGAAAACTTTGTACTGGGCAACAATAACGAATCCACCTCGGAAGCTGCCAACGCCTACGGTGCTATGGTGCTCTATGGTTTGATTACCGGTAACAATGCCATCACCGAGCGCGGTATGTACCTGCATGCGTCATCGACAGCTGCCTATTGGGAATACTGGAACGACTATGACCGTTATCGCGGCCTGGGCGGCGACTACGATAACTTCCCCGCCGCTTATACCAAACCAACAACCTCTATTATTTGGGGTAATGGCCATGTATTTGCGACCTGGTTCTCCGGAGCCTACGCCCATATTCTGGGGATTCAGGGGCTGCCACTCAGCCCATTGGTGCTGCATATAGGCCAGCATGCCGATTACCTGGCTAACTATGTTGCCCTGGGGCTGAGTGAATCCAGCAATGGCAAACCCTCGGGCTTGCCCGACGATCAGTGGCGCGATGTGTGGTGGAACATTTGGGCGATGAGCAATGGGCAGGCAGCGGTAGACGACATGCTCGCCTATGGACTCAACAACCTGACACCAGAGGCAGGCGAAACCAAAGCCCATACCTATCAGTGGGTATATACCCTTAAACAACTGGGGGCACTGGCCACAGGTACAGGCGCGCTAACTGCCAACAGCCCATCCGCAGTGGCTTTCAACAAAAATGGCACTATGAGTTATATCGCCTACAACTTCGGTTGCAGCGCGCAAACCGTGAGCTACTCCGATGGCACCAGCTTTAGTGTGCCCGGTCGCAGCTATGGCTTTAAGCGCACGGGTTTGACTCTGATAACTGGCGGCATAGGTGGATGTGGTGGCAGCAGCTCCTCGTCGAGCAGCGTTAGCTCCAGTTCGTCGTCAATTTCCAGCTCGATTAGCTCCAGTGTCAGCTCAAGTAGCGCGAGCAGTTCTTCTGCCTATGGCGCCAGCGTTACCGGCAGCAGCAGCCTTCGCTTCTATGTTAACAATGCCTCCTGGGCGGATGTGCACTACACCGTTAACAATGGTGGTCAGATCAATGTGCGCATGACTCACAATGCCGATAATTCCAATACTTTGGATGTCACCGGTGTGCCCGCAGGCGCGACCATCAACTACTTCTTCACCATTGGACAGGCGGTGGGGGCAATGGATACCAGCTGGACGCAAATGAACTGCTGTTCAGGTGCATCCAGTTCCTCCAGCAGTAGTGCGGGTGTGAGCTCAAGCAGCAGCTCAAGCAGCAGCTCAAGCAGTTCGGCCCCCGCCTTTAGCCAGTTGGTTGAAGCTGAAGCCTTTACCGCCATGAACGGCGTACAGACGGAAACCACCAGCGATACCGGTGGCGGTCAAAATGTGGGCTGGATAGATGCGGGTGACTGGATGGCCTATGGCGGGATTAATATTCCCACAACCGGCAGCTACAAAATCGAGTTTCGCGTCGCCAGTCCTTCAGGCGCACTGCTGTCATCCGACCTGAATGGCGGCAACATCCAATTGGGTAATGTCACTATTCCGGCAACAGGCGGCTGGCAAGCCTGGACCACCGTCAGCCAGACAGTAACGCTAAATGCTGGCAGTTATAGCTTTGGCATATTTGCCCAGCAGGGTGGCTGGAATATTAACTGGTGGCGTATAACTAAACTTTAACAGAGATCTATCAAGCGCCATTGGCACATTAAGTTGCCTCCGTTCGACCCCACCAGACGCTGTTCTGGTGGGGTTTTTTATGTGTACCACTTTTGCAATGTGTAGAAACTACACATGTCATTTTGGATTATATGATTAATTTAAATTATTGATATATATGGAAATTTTACCTTCCCATATGGGTAAAACAAAAGTGAGATGCCTCACGTTGGAGGGCTTGCGAAGGTGGGACGACACTATTTCCGCCAATTGTGATTATGGAGGGGCTAGAAAGCGGTTATGGCCTTGCTTCTTGTAAGGGCACCAAACCCGTCAATAACAACCAAGGCCAACAATAACTATCAATAAGCAAATAAAATGGAGAACTCCATGTATAAGACACAAACAAGTCAACCAAGCAGCTTCAAGAAAAAACTACTCGCGACAGCAATTACTTCAATCGCCGTACTCGGCGCCTCAGAAGTTGTAATGGCACAATCTTCTGACGGTACAGTGGAAGAAGTCGTTGTTACTGGTATCCGTGCCAGTTTGCAGCGTTCTATGGATTTGAAACGCGATGCCAAGGGTGTTGTGGATGCAATCTCGGCTGAGGATATCGGTAAATTCCCCGATACCAACCTGGCTGAATCGCTGCAGCGTATTACCGGTGTTGCTATCGACCGCAGCAATGGTGAAGGTTCCAAGGTAACTGTTCGCGGCTTCGGCCCTGAATTTAACTTGGTAACCCTGAATGGCCGTCAGATGCCTACTTCCACAATCGGTTCAACCTGGACTGCCTCTACCCGCTCTTTTGATTTCGCCAACTTGGCGTCAGAAAGTGTGTCTGGTGTAGAAGTTTACAAAACTGGCCGCGCTGATCTCTCTACTGGTGGTATAGGTTCCACCATTAACATCAAAACCGCTCGTCCTCTGGACAAGCCAGGCTTCCAGGCAACTGCTGGCGTTAAAGAAGTATTTGATACATCTGCTATCGATGGAACTTCGCATACTCCAGAGTTTTCAGGTTTGGTGAGCGATACCTTTGCCGATGACA
>CBINKF010000373.1:0-3892 GCA_966251115.1 uncultured Cellvibrio sp. | reverse complement strand
GCGGGTGAGATTGTTAACATCCACCCCCAGGTAATCCTGCGCCAGTTGTCGCTCCTGATCCGGCAGCTGGTTGCGCGCGAGGATGAATTGCTCCACCTGCTCACGACCACTGGCAATCAGCGCCAGCTCCCCCAGGTTGCGCAGCAGCGCGGCGATAAACACCTGCTCTTTGCGCTCACTCGACAGGTGCGGCACCATGGCCTTGGCCTGAACGGCGGCATGAAACGAGCGCGCCAGGCACTGGATCATCAGCTCCTTGGGTTTGCCGCGCAAAAAGGTGTCTATCAAGGTAGTGGCGAGGGTGATATTGCGCAGGTTTTCAAAACCCAATTGCACTATGGCGCGCGATACCGTCTTGATTGGACTAAAACTAGGGTTGTAATGCACCGAATTGGCGATTTTTAACACTTTGGAGGTAAGGTCCGCGTCGCGCAGGATAATGCGGGTTAAATCTTCGGCGCGGGTTTTTTCGTTTTCACTCAGTTCGCAAATTTCCTTGACCACGGCGTCCAGGGTCGGCAGCTCCTGTTCACTCAACGATGTCATCCATGCGTCGAGTCCACGCAATTCGCCCATAATATGACCTATATCTATTATTGTGGGACAGCCGCCAGCGACAGCAGCTCTCCGCGGGTGGGAGTTCCAGCCCTCCCCGCCGAGTGAGAACTGGATCACCTTTCAATACTAGAATAGAAATACAAAGCTATTAGACGAAATAAGGATAAAGAATGCTGATTGCCAGCTGGATCGCCATTGCCTACAGCCTGGGGCTTCTGGCCCGCCCCTTGGGCTTGCCACCGCTGGTGGGCTATCTGCTCGCGGGTTTCCTACTACACGCCGCACCCGCCGGCCTGCCCCTAGGCCAGGGCGGCGAGTTTGTGCTGACGCAACTGGCCCATTTGGGTGTGTTACTGCTGATGTTTACCATCGGCCTCAAGCTGCGTCCCTCGTCGGTGTTGCGCCCCGAGATTTTTGGCGGCGGACTGCTGCATTTTGTAATCTCTGCGGGGCTTTTTGGCCTGGGCCTCTACGCCAGCCTGGGCTTACCACTCACCAAAGCACTGCTACTGGGTTCGGCCCTGGCCTTTTCCAGCACAGTACTGGCGGCCAAAATCCTTGAAGGCAAACGCGAGTTGCGCGCCTTTCACGGGCGTGTCGCCATAGGCGTGTTGATTCTGCAGGATGTGATCGCCCTGCTTCTTATGGCCCTGGCGGGCGACCACAGCCCCTCGCCCTGGGCGCTCTGTCTGCTGGCCCTGCCGCTGCTGCGCCATCCCCTTTATAAATTGCTGGATATCAGTGGCCACGATGAACTGCTGGTACTGCTCGGGCTGCTGTTAGCGCTGGTTCTTGGCGGCTACGGCTTTGAACTGCTGGGATTGAGCGCCGAACTGGGCGCGCTGATTATGGGCATGCTACTCGCCCGCCACAGGCGCGCGGTGGAGCTGTCGCAGTCACTGTGGAGTATTAAAGAGATCTTTTTGGTGGGCTTTTTCCTGCAGATTGGCAGCAATGGCCTACCCGACTGGCAGGCGTTCAGTTTTGCCCTGGCCATGGCGCTGCTGCTCCCGCTTAAAACCCTGCTCTATTTTTTGCTGCTGGTGGCCTTCAAGCTGCGCGCCCGTTCGGCCTTTCTCGCCAGCCTCAGCCTGGGCAACTACAGCGAGTTTGCGTTGATTATGGCCAGCGTACTTATGCCCGACTGGCTGGTGCCCCTGGCTATCAGCCTGGCGCTGTCGTTTGTGATTTCAGCGCCGCTCAACCGCTTCGCCCATCCGATCTACGAGCGTTTAGCCCGCCGCCTGCTGCCCCTGGAGCGGGATATTCGCCATCCCGACGAACAACCGGTGTCGCTCGGCAATGCGCGCGTGCTGGTGCTGGGGATGGGCCGCACCGGCTCTGCAGCTTATGAGCACCTGCACCACTACGGTATAGCGGTTATTGCGCTGGATTCAGACCCGGCCAAGGTAGAGAAATGCCGCGCTGCCGGCATCAACATCGCCTTTGCCGACGCCGAGGACCAGCTGTTTTGGCAGGAGTTGGACCTGCACCAGTTGGATGCGGTGATACTCGCCATGAGCGATGTGGAGTCCAAGGTGATAGCGGCGCGCCAACTGCGCCAGCGGGGTTTCAAAGGGCTGGTGCTATCCCACAGTTTGTACGATGACGAGGCGCGGCTGATTAACGCCGCCGGCGCCAACAAAACCTATCAGACCATGAACCAGGCGGGCGTGGGCCTGGCCGAGCACCTGCTGGAGGCGCGTCGCGGCATAGTTGAACCCTATGGGCTGCAGCAGCAGCGCGAGTAGCGCCGTCGACGCCAAAAACCAGCCATAAAAAAACCCGGCAAAAGCCGGGTTTTTTTAGAAGAATCAAGTAATTACTTGATTTTACCTTCTTTGTAGACCACGTGCTTACGCACTACTGGATCGTACTTTTTGATTTCCATCTTTTCTGGCATGGTGCGCTTGTTCTTGTCAGTGGTGTAGAAGTGACCAGTACCAGCAGAAGAGTTCAGACGAATTTTTTCGCGCATGACGATAGCTCCTAATTACACTTTTTCGCCGCGAGCACGAATATCAGCCAACACAGCGTCGATACCGCGCTTGTCGATGATACGCATACCTTTTGGAGTCAGACGCAGAGAAACAAAACGCTTCTCAGCTTCAACCCAAAAACGGTGAGATTGCAGGTTGGGCAAAAAACGACGCTTGGTGTGGTTTTTTGCGTGGGAAACATTGTGACCGGTAATAGGACGCTTACCAGTTACTTGACATACCTTGGACATTTGATTGCCTCGTTAAAAATCAGCGCACCGAGCCAGATGGTGGCAACGCCGGGTTAGAATCTAAAACAGACTAACTCCAGCCCAGTGCAGTGTTGAATTTGCATTCGTACAGCGGCGCAGTCTAGATAGCAGCCTTCTTAATTAGCGGCCGGATAAGAGCGCTCGGGGCGGTAAATTCCCATGGGGAAAACACGCCTGGACACCCTGACTTGGGGGCCCGAAACTACCCTGCCGCAAAGAGCCGCGTTTTATACCAAAACAGCCCCCCAATAGCAACGACAAGCTGCTTTTTTAGCCAAAAAAAACCTGGATTTGCCCAGATTGCTGTGACTGCTCAATATTTAGGCTCCAGGTCGAACACCAGCCGCTGGCGCCGATCAAGCTCCTCCTGGCCGCGTTTGAAGGCGGGGATACTCATCATTAACTGCTTAAAACTGCCGTCAGCCTGAGCTATTTTCAGGCCGCGCTCCAGGCGCTCGGCTAGCACCTTGTTGTGTTTGTTCACAAAAAAATAAAAGGGGGCCGGATAGTGAAGCATAAGCTTTTGCTCTACCGCCAGGTTCATCCCCGGGTGAGCGGCCAGGTCATCCCACACCTCAAACAATCCGCGCGGAAAGGCTTCGAAGCGCTTGACTGCCAGCATGTTGAACAGGGATTCATAATAAATCGAGGTCACCACTGCAAAGCCGTTATTGGCCAGCAACCGCGCATCCGGCCAGTGACCACCTATGCCCATGCGCATACGTCTGAGGTCGGCGAGTTTTTCCACGCCGCTAAAGCGCGGCTGGTCTTCAGTGCGGATCATCAATACCCGGTAGTCGCTAAGCTCACCCAGCAGTGACACAGGTACAAACCCCAGGTTCCGCTCGCGCTCGCTGCTGGTGCTGGTCCAGGCCAGGTCTATACCCTCGTTGTTTTCAATCAGGTTTAGGATGCGCGCCGAGGATAGCTGGCGCGGGTAGTAGCTCACCTCGAAGGGGCCATCGCTGGCCTGGGTTTTGCTCAATGCCAGGTTGAGCAGCGGGTAAAAATAGTGGGTATCGGCGGCAGTCGCCACGTCGCGGGTGGGCACCACCAAATGCAGCAAGTTTGCGGTGCCATCAT
>CBINKF010000372.1:0-3907 GCA_966251115.1 uncultured Cellvibrio sp. | reverse complement strand
AGCCCTGTCCCCTTACCCGTTCCGTCACATCCCTTAATTCGCCCGCTCGATTGCCTCGCTGAAATTACCGGCCGCACCACCGCCTGGCTGACGCTGGTGATGGTGGTGATCAGCAGCCTGGTGGTGTTGCTGCGCCATGTTTTTGGTATTGGCTCTATCGCTTTGCAGGAGTCGGTGACCTATATGCACGCGCTGGTGTTTATGTTGGGCGCCGGTTACACCTTAAAAAACCAGGGCCATGTGCGGGTGGATATTTACTACCGCCGCTTTAGCGCGCGCGCGCGCGCCTGGGTGGATGCGCTGGGCGGGTTGGTGTTGGCACTGCCGCTGGTGATATTTATCGGCTGTAGCAGTTGGGGGTTTGTGCAGCGCTCCTGGGCGATTCACGAAATTTCTACCGACTCCGGCGGCCTGCCGTTTGTGTATTTGCTGAAATCTGTGCTGCTGTTGATGGCGCTCAGCCTTAGCCTGCAAATTTTTGCCGAAGTGCTGCGCAATTTATTGGTGTTGATGAATGTGATTGCACCACAGGCTGCTGAATCGGTTGCGGAGCAAGAAACATGTTAATGGAGTTAATTCCGCTGCTGATGTTTGCCGCTATTTGCCTGGCATTAATGCTCGGCTATCCCGTGGCTTTTACGTTGGGCGGTGTCGCGTTGATTTTTGCCGGCGGCGGCATAGTCGCTGGCGTATTCGATCCTAACTTGCTCAAAAGTTTTCCTGCGCGCATCTACGGCATTATGAATAATTTCACCCTGGTGGCGGTGCCCTTGTTTGTGTTTATGGGCGCGATACTGGAGAAGTCGCGCCTCGCGGAAGACCTGCTCGCCAATATGGCCAAGGCCTGCGGGCGCCTTCCCGGCGGCCTGGGGTTGTCGGTTATTCTGGTGGGCGCGCTGCTGGCGGCGAGTACCGGCATAGTCGGCGCCACTGTAGTGACCATGGGGTTGATGTCGCTGCCATTAATGCTCAAGCGCGGTTACTCGCCGGCCTTTGCGACAGGTACGATTTGCGCCACTGGCACCCTCGGGCAAATTATTCCACCGTCGATTGCATTGGTGTTGCTCGGCGATGTGCTCTCCAGTGCCTATCAGCAGGCGCAATTAAAAATGGGTGTGTTCAATCCCAAAACTGTGTCTGTGGGTGACTTGTTTGTCGGTGCCATAGTGCCGGGTTTGCTGCTGGTGGTTTTGTACATGGCCTATGTATTGATCAGCGCAAAATTCAGCGCTAAATCCATTCCGCCCGGCAGCACCGCCGATGATGAAAATGAGCCCCAGTCTACCGCTAGACTGCTACTCAGTTTGGTGCCGGTGTTGTTGCTAATTGGCCTTGTGCTCGGCTCGATTTTAACCGGCGCCGCCACGCCCACCGAAGCGGCGGGAGTCGGCGCTTTGGGCGCCTGTTTGCTGGCCCTTGCCAAAAAGCAATTGTGTTGGAAACGCCTGGGCGAAGTCGCGCGCTCCACCACCCAAATCAGCGCCATGATTTTTATGATCCTGATCGGCGCTTCGCTCTTCTCACTGGTGTTTCGCGGTTTTGGCGGTGAGGAGCTGGTGCACGGCTTTTTTAATCATCTACCGGGCGGTACATTTTCGGCGGTGCTGCTGGTGATGCTGGGCATTTTCCTGCTGGGTTTTATTCTCGACTTTATTGAAATTACTTTTGTGGTGGTGCCCATTGTCGGCCCGGTGCTGTTGGCTATGGGGCTGGACCCGGTTTGGCTGGGGATTATGATTGCGGTGAACCTGCAGACATCTTTCCTCACGCCGCCCTTTGGTTTTGCGCTTTTTTACTTGCGCGGTGTGGCGCCAGCATCGGTAAAAACCAGCGATATTTATCGCGGTGTAATTCCCTATATTGCGATTCAGTTATTGCTGCTGGTGCTCATGTCCATCTGGCCCAGCCTGGTAACCTGGCTGCCGGCGCAGCTGCAACATTAATCTGGCCAGGGCTATTAGCGCCAGCTTTAAATCGCACCTGGCAGTTCTTGTTTGATTTCGATTTTTTAACTTGTTAATCACTTGTTAATTCACTAACTCTGGGCGCGTATCCCAGGGTTAGTGCGCTCCGTCACAAATTACAATTTTGCAACAATTCTGCCCTTGTTGGGGCTTAGAATACCCTGGCTTTTCAGCCGTTATTAATTTTCGGGACAGCAAAATCCGCCGACTGTTGCTATGGGCGCAACAGCTAGCGCGGTTTAATTCAAAGGGAGATTTTTATGAAAGTTTTATTACAGGTTTTACTGGTGGTTGGCGCGTTTGGCCTGACCGCTTGCGGCGGCGGTGGCGATAGTGGCTCATCGTCCAGTCATTCATCGTCGAGTAGTTTATCTTCTAGCAGTTCATCTTCTAGCAGTTCATCGGTTGCCAGTTTATCTACCTCAAGTGAGAGCAGCGTCTCGCTGAGTAGCAGTTCGAGCCAAAACTCCAGCAGTTCCAGTGAAACTTCCAGCGGCTCCAGTGAAACCTCAAGCAGCCAGGCGCAGGTGTCGGTAAAAATTTCCGCCAAGGTAAACGGCTTTGACCTGGAGGGCGATAGCACAGCCCTGGATTCTGCCAAGCTGAGTATCTCCCTGTTGTTGCTCGATGCCGAGGGCCAGGTGCTGAGCGAGGAATCGCCAAGCGCCACGGCTTATACCGGCCAGGATGAACTGCGCTTTAGCAGCCAGTTGAGCGGTGCCGGTGCCACCAATCTGGTGCTCAACCTGAGCTACCCGGGCTACACCAGCTACGCGCGCAAATTGGATGCGGCGGAAGAGTTGAGCGTTGATGCCAAGCTGCAGGAGCTGCCGCAACAGCAGGTGGCAGTGACTGACAAGGCCTCAGTGTCCGGGCGTCAGGTGCAGGGTTTTAATATCAGCGTGAGCGCCGACAGCGACAGCCTGCAGCGCGATCGCCTGTCGATTCAGATTCCCGCCTCGCTCTTGCCGGAAGGCACAGAGCAATTAGATGTGGCCCTGCGCAGCTTCGACCCTAATCAACCCGAAGACGCTGAGTTTTTCCCCGGCGCCTACGCCGATTCGGCGGGCAATAAGCTGGCCTCGGTTGCGTTCAACTTTGCCGATATCAATACCCCAGCGGGTGAACCCCTGGTGCAGGCGCTGCAAAAAGCCAGGCAGCAAAAACAAAAGGCGGGTGCCGGCATGCAAAAAGCCGAAGCGGAAGAGCCGGTGATTATCAACCGTGAAATTCCCGCATCCAGCTGCGCCCTGCTCGAATCCCTGGGCGACAGCGCCCCCAATATTGACGGCTTCCAGGTGCCGGTTTACACCTATAACCCCAGCTCGGGGCTGTGGGATCTGCTCGGTCAGGGCAGCCTTTACGATGACGCCGGTGCGCTGGTGCCCGCCGGGCAAAGCAGTTTTGATTGCGCCAACCACCTCTATACCCTGGAGATTCTGGTTACCAGCGACATCTTCCTCAGCCAGTGGTGGAACCTGGATTATCCCCTGGCATTTGAACAGCCCCAGGATTACTGCGCCCTGGTGCAGGTAAAAAACCCGGACGATCAGCTGCTCGCCGGCGTTACCGGTTTTGTTTACGACGGCGATAGCGAGTACAACTTCGCCAGCACTTATTTCACCAGCGACAGCCAGGGCCAGGCGTTAATTCGCGTGGCTCAGGCGGCGAGCAATGCCGATTTGCTGGCGCAGGCGATGTTCTTTAACGCCGGTGACCTGGGTTATGTCAGCCACACTATTGAGCTGGGCAGCGACTGCACCAATCCGCCGCTGCAGGTATTGGAATTGGCGCGTCCGCAGTTGTGCGAGGTGAGTGGCAATGTGCGCTTTACCGACAATCAACCGGTAGCACGCGATCTGGTTTACGGCTACAGCACCGACACCAGCGAAGCCTGGGGTTTTGATTATCTGCCGGACGGAGACATCTCGTACGCCTATTTC
>CBINKF010000371.1:0-3909 GCA_966251115.1 uncultured Cellvibrio sp. | reverse complement strand
TTTAGTGTCCACCTGATAAAAGCCAGCACCCACATAAAGTGCCGCGATTACCGCGAGACCTATAACCCAGAAAACGCCGAGCCCTGAATTTTCACCACCCGGGCGACCTGAGCCGCCACCGCCAAAAATGCCATTTAACTTATCTTGCAGTTTTTTAAAGGCCTCATCCAACTCGGGGGGGCCGTCATTCTTACCGCGCCCACCCCAGGGGTCTTTATCTTTCCCAGGTTCATTCCAGGCCATATGTTTTCTCCAAATCAAAACCAAATTTAAACTGGGGACGAATCGTCTGATTGCAACAGTGCGTCAGCATTGTTATCAACCCAAACCAGGGATTCAAAAGGAATATTGCAGGCGCTGAGGATACGCAACAGATCGTCTTTGGGCAGGCGCACCTGCAGCAGCGACTCACCCAAATCGTTGTGCCCCTCTTCCAATACCGCCTGCTGAGCATAGAGCATGGCGCGCAAGCGGCCCTGTTGCGGGTTGAGCACCAGCTCGCCGGCAATAATGCCCTTGCCCAGCAATTCTGCAATCGCCTGGTTAAGCAGCTCACAGCCGAGGCCGGTTTGGGCCGATAACCATACTGCAACAGGCTTGCCCGCATCATCGCGATCTATGTGGGGCTCGGTATCGCTCAATAGATCGAGCTTGTTGTACACCCTAAGCTGAGGGAGATCGGCAGCACCAATTTCCTCTAGCACCGCATTAACCTGATCGATATTGCGCAAGCGCTCTTCGGCGGCACAATCGATGACGTGCAGCAGCAGGCTGGAGTTGCTCGCCTCTTCCAGGGTAGCGCGAAAGGCCTCCACCAAACGGTGCGGCAAATGGCTGATGAAGCCCACTGTGTCCGCCAGGATAACTGCACCTATATCAGCCAATTCAATCCGTCGCATTGTGGGATCGAGAGTCGCAAACAATTGGTTTTCGGCGTAGACATCGGCACCGGTAATACGGTTAAACAAGGTGGATTTTCCGGCGTTGGTATAACCCACCAAAGACACTGTGGGTATAGCCGCGCGCTGGCGCGCACGGCGCCCCTGTTCGCGCTGGGAGCGCACTTTTTCCAGGCGCTGCTCAATCATGGTAATACGGTTGCGCAATAAACGACGGTCGGTTTCCAACTGGGTTTCACCCGGACCGCGCAAACCTATACCACCTTTTTGCCGCTCCAGGTGGGTCCAGCCGCGAATCAGACGCGTGGCAGTGTGGCGCAATTGCGCCAGCTCGACCTGCAGCTTGCCTTCGAAGGTACGGGCGCGCTGGGCAAAAATATCCAAAATTAAACCGGTGCGATCCAAAACCCGACACTGCAGCTCACGCTCCAGGTTGCGCTCCTGACTGGGTGTGAGCGTATGGTTAAAAATAACCAACTCAGCTTTGTGCAACTGCACAAGCTCGCGCAGCTCCTGAAGCTTTCCAGTACTGATCAGAAATTTTGCAGTGGGAGTTATGCGGGAGCCCGTTAAAAAAGCAACGGGGTCACCACCGGCGGAGAGCACCAGCTCTTCAAATTCGCGGGGGTCTTCGGCTTCTTGGCCATGAGACAGATTCAGGTGAACCAGCACAGCCAGTTCACCTGATTCGGGACGATCAAAAAACAATTAGCTACCTCGACGCAGTATCAGCACCGCGATAGATTATTCGGCTTGCTCGTCTTCTTCGCCTTCAGCACCACCGGCTTCGTTCAGCAGGGGTACGCGGACTGCTCGGGATGGAACAACGGTGGAAATTGCGTGCTTGTAAACCATTTGGCTTACAGTGTTTTTCAACAGCACAACGAATTGGTCAAAGGACTCAACCTGGCCCTGCAATTTGATGCCGTTCACCAGGTAGATAGATACTGGTACACGCTCTTTGCGCAGAACGTTCAGGTAAGGGTCTTGTAAACTATGCCCTTTTGACATGTTTATTCTCCTCAGGACAATAAAAAAACGAAAAAATTAACCCTCCTAAATCTCCTCGAACATCAAGAGAAGCGAGGGAGGAAGCAAGCATGAAAATCTGACTAGGGTTCTCACCGGGGTATTATATGGCGTTGGCCCCTATAAAATTCAAGGCGCAATGCACAATTTCTTGCTTTGTCAGCGAAATTCCCTGTTCAGTCTCAGTGTATAACCAGTGTAGATGAGTATTTTCACTTGTCGACCAGCCGCGCAACCAAGTGAATTGGCGCTTGGCTAGCTGGCGAGTGGCAATGACTCCCCGTGCAATCATTTCGTCATAATCCAGCCTGGCATCCAGGTAATCCCACACCTGGCGATAGCCTACAGCGCGAATAGCAGGCAAGTCCGGATGCAAATCGCCGCGCTCATAAAGCCGCCGCACTTCGTCAACCAGGCCCAGCTCGATCATTTTTGCAAAACGCTTTTCTATACGCTGATGCAATAGAGTGCGATCACGCGGCGCTATTGCCAGCTGACAAATGTCATAGCGTTGAGTAAAAGCGGCTGTCTCTTCGGCGCGTTGTTCGCGGCGCAGCTGCGCCATGGTTTTACCACTCACCCGATAAACCTCAAGCGCGCGACTCAAGCGCTGGGAGTGATTGGGGTGAATTTCCGCTGCAGTTTCAGGATCAACTTTTTGTAGTTCCGCGTGAATATACGGCCAGCCATAAGCCTCGGCTTCGCGCTCAATTTGCGCGCGCGCCTCGGCATCGGCCGCAGGCATTTCCGCCAGGCCGTCGAGCAGCGCACGAAAATAGAGCATTGTCCCTCCAACCAACAGGGGGATTTTTTGCGCGGCATGAATGGCTTTAATCTCGCGCTCCGCATCGGCAAGAAAGTCGGCCACTGAATAGGGGTCGGCCGGGTCGCGAATATCAAGCAGCCTATGGGGCGCTTGTGCTAGCTCTGCGGCGTTGGGTTTGGCCGTGCCTATATCCATCCCGCGATAGACCAGCGTTGAATCCACACTGATCAACTCGACCTGCAAATGCTTGCGCAGTTCAATGGCCAGATCAGTCTTGCCCGAAGCGGTTGGTCCCATTAAAAAAATAACTGGCGGCTTGGAAGACGACATGATTACTGGCCGCGCATAAACATTTTGTCGAGGTCATCCAGTGACTGTAAAAACCAGGTGGGCCTGCCGTGATTGCACTGACCAGAGCGCTCGGTAGCCTCCATATCGCGCAGTAGCGCATTCATTTCCGGAATAGTGAGTTTGCGATTGGCGCGCACCGAGCCGTGGCAGGCCATGGTCGCCAGAATTTCATTGATGTGATGCTGGATTCGCTCACTGGTTCCATGCTCGATTAAATCCGCAAGCACGTCGCGCACTAATTGCTCCACCTGCGCACGGTTGAGAATCACCGGCAGTTGGCGAATCAGCAACGTCTCCGGGCCAGCGCGCTGTAATTCAAACCCCAGGGATTTGAAAATGGCAGCAAACTCCTCAGCACAATCCGCCTCTTTCTGGCTGACCGCTATGGATTCTGGCACCAGCAACGGCTGGGTTTGCAGGCCACCGCAAGCAAAAGATTCTTTCATTCGCTCGTAGGTGATGCGCTCGTGGGCAGCGTGCATATCCACCACAATCAAGCCCTGGGCATTTTCCGCCAGTATGTAAATACCCTTGAGTTGCGCCAGGGCGTAACCCAGGGGCGGAATGTCCTCGCTCGGCGTTGGCGGCAGGCCAGGCGCGGCCAGCAATTGACCGTAGCTGCGCATCTGCTCGGCAACTGCGGAAGGATTAATACCGGGGTTCTGATACGACGAGGGGCGATAGGGTTCAGACACGGGCGCTTTAAAGCTGATGCTCTCCTGTCCTTTGAACTCACCTGCCGCCACCCCCTGCACGGCTGCTCGCGGGCTGCCAAGTGCAAAGGGGGATGCACCGGCGGCCTGCTCATCCGACTCCTGACCCAACTTACGCGCCAGGGTATCCTCCGGGCGCACTTTGGCCAGG
>CBINKF010000370.1:0-3916 GCA_966251115.1 uncultured Cellvibrio sp. | reverse complement strand
GGGCTAGATTTACTCCAACCCGGCTTACCTTGAAATAAATTACTTAATTATCAATAGCTTAGTCATCACCGTCCGGATCATTGCCACCCGCCATCCCCAAGTCCTTTAGCTTGCGTGTCAGGGTATTGCGCCCCCAGCCCAGCAGATTGGCGGCATCGCGTTTGCGGCCGGCGGTATATTTAAGCGCGGTCTCTATCAATGCCCGCTCAAAGGTGGGGACCGCCTCGCTCAGCAGCTGGTGCTGGCCGCGCGCCAGGGCCTGGTCAGCCCAGTGGCGCAGGGCTTTTTCCCAGTCATCGGCCGGGGTACTGGTCTCTTTATGGTCGAGCAGTTCGGGTGGCAAATCCTCAATATGCACTTCGCGCCCCGAAGCCATTACCGTTATCCAGCGGCAGGTGTTTTCCAGTTGACGCACGTTGCCCGGCCAGGGCAACGAGCAGAAGAACTCCTCGGTTTCCGGCAGCAGAACTTTAGGGTCTACATTCAGCTCAGTTGCCGCCTTATGCAGGAAGAAGCGCGCCAGTTTGGGAATATCCTCACGGCGATTGGCGAGCTTGGGGATATGGATACGAATGACATTTAAGCGGTGGAACAAGTCCTCGCGGAAGCGGTTCTCTGCCACCAGGTTTTCCAGGTTTTGGTGGGTGGCGGCAATAATGCGCACATCCACCTTGACGGGCGTGTGCCCACCGACACGATAGAATTCGCCATCTGCCAAAACGCGCAACAGGCGGGTTTGGGTCTCGGCGGGCATATCGCCAATTTCATCGAGGAACAGCGAGCCGCCATTGGCCTGTTCAAAGCGCCCCTGGCGCTGGGCTGCCGCGCCGGTAAAAGCACCTTTTTCGTGGCCAAACAGTTCGGACTCCATCAAATCCTTGGGAATTGCCGCCATATTAAGCGCGATAAATGGACCATTGCGGCGCGGGCTGTGGCGGTGCAGTGCGCGCGCCACCAACTCTTTACCCGTACCCGATTGTCCGTTAATTAACACCGTAATATTGGATTGCGACAAACGCCCAATTGCACGAAAAACCTCCTGCATGGCCGGCGCTTCACCAATAATTTCGGTATTGGTTTCGAGGGTGCTCTCCGCCGCCTGTTCCGATTTTTGCTCCTGCGCATGGGCCAGGGCGCGCTGAGTTACGGCAACCGCATCATCCACGTCGAAGGGCTTGGGCAGGTATTCAAAGGCACCGCCCTGGTAAGCTGCCACAGCGCTGTCCAGGTCCGAGTGCGCGGTCATGATAATAATGGGAATATCGGGATGGGTCGCATGCAAATTGCTGAGCAGCGCCAGACCATCGGTACCGGGCATACGAATATCACTGATAATCGCATCTGGGGTATCACGATTGAGTTGATTCATGGCGGAGTCGCCGGAATCAAAAACGCGCGTCTCAATGTTCGCTTGCTGCAGGGCCTTTTCCAGCACCCAGCGAATGGAGCGATCATCGTCGATAATCCAGACTTTGTTAGACTTCTGCATGTTGGGCTTCCATTGGTAAATAAAGCGTGAAGCGGGTGTTGCCCGGTTCACTCTGGCACTCAATCAGGCCGTGATGTTGGTGGATGAGGTGTTGCGAAATGGTTAAGCCAAGGCCGGTGCCCTCGGCGCGGCCGGTGATCATGGGGTAAAAAATATTCTCAATAATGTCGGCCGGAATACCTGGGCCGTTGTCGATAATGTCGATCCGACACACCAGCGGGTGATGCTTGCGGCCAATGGTGTACTGGCGTTGAATGCGGGTGCGCAGTTGAATAGCACCGTTTTTAACGCCTGCCTCCAGCAGCGCCTGCATCGCATTGCGCACTATGTTGAGCAGCGCCTGTATCAGCATTTCCTTATCGCCCTGAAGGTTGGGAATGCTGGGGTCGTAATCGCGGATAATTTTGATCGCGTCACTGCTTTCCGCCTTGATGATGTTGGCGACTCGCTCTATAGCTTCGTGGATATTTAGCGATTGCCACTGCGGCAGCTGGTTGGGTCCGAGCATGCGATCCACCAGATTGCGCAGGCGATCCGCCTCATCAATGATAATGCTGGTGTACTCGGTTAAATTGGAGTTGGGTAGCTCGCGCGCCAGCAACTGGGCCGCACCGCGAATTCCACCCAGAGGGTTTTTAATTTCGTGCGCCATACCGCGAATCAGGTTGCGCGTGGTCTCGTGGGAGGTGGTCAGCATCTCCTCGCGACTAATGCGCAGCAGGCGATCAATGGGCTGCACCTCAATAATCAATCCCTCGTGGTCGCCAAAGGGCGTGACTGTGTAATCCACCGTAATGGTGCCACCGCTCAACAGGCGCCATTCGGCGTGGCGCTTGGTGTAGTGGTTGGCTTGCACTGCCGCGAGCTTGAGTTGGCGATCAGTCTCTTCGGATTCGTGAAAAAAATAGGTGATAGGCTCGCCGGTATTGCTCTCGCAGCTCATAGCCAGGAGCGCTTCGGCGGCGGGGTTCATATGGGTGAGCAGCAGATCGCTATCCACCAGGACAATAGCGGTGCTCAAGCTATCCAGAATTGATCTATAGATTTCGGGTGAATTCACCTGCACTTGCTCTCTGAGACGCCTCGACAATGGGCAGCAGGGATAATGCAAAAAACAAACCAACTCAAAAATGCTGGCCGAGCCCAGATTTTTCGCTGGCCCGCTTACCAAATTGAAGCATAGGTATTTTTTGAATGCACCAGGATGGTGCCAGACGTTCTAGTTGTTCGCTGGTGAGGCAGGCTTTTTAACCGGTGGTCGCATAAGGTTCACAGTAACCGACTCAGACGTGCCCAAACTTTGACCATCGGCATCCATAGCTTCGACACTGATTTTGTGGCTTCCGCGCGGAATTTCGCGCACGATTATGTTGGTGGACTGGGACTCCTCCAGCAGCTCGCCATCCATGTAATAAACCAGTAGGTCGCCCTCGCGCAGCTGCGGTTCGATACTGACAGCAATCGCCAGATCGCGCTGCCCCACCGGAATCCCCACCTCATCGCGCGGGCTGATAATTCGCAATTTGTAGGCAAATGGCTGCACCTGGCTCGGCTGGCTGGGCTGGTACTCAGGAATGGACGCGGGGCCCGGCACCGTATTGATTTCGCGCAGCTCAATTTTTTCTGCCCCCTGAGTGTTGGGATTGTCGGTATAGACAACATTGCCGTCCTTGTCTTTGGTTTTGTAAACCTCCGCACTAACGGTCAATGAAATCAATAACCACAACAGAAATAAAATGCGCATAGCGGGCTCCTTAATGCCAAGCCAGAGCGAGATTACTCCCAAGTTAGACAAAGAAAAAGCCCGCCTGGTTTCCCGGGCGGGCTCTTCGCCGTAAGGCTTGTCAGTTTTGCCGATAACTCGACAAAACCGGACCCATTACACGCTGTAGTAGAGTTCGAATTCTACTGGGTGTGGAGTCATGTCTACGCGCTGGATGTCAGCACGCTTCAGCTCAATGTAAGACTCAATGAAGTCTTTGCTGAATACACCGCCGCGAGTCAGGAACTCGTGGTCTGCTTCCAGAGATTGCAGGGCTTCTTCCAGAGAGGCGCACACGGTTGGAATCAGCGCTTCTTCTTCCTCTGGCAGGTCGTACAGGTCTTTGGTAGCTGGCTCACCCGGGTGGATCTTGTTCTGCACGCCGTCGATACCGGCCATCAGCAGAGCAGCGAAGCACAGGTAAGGGTTAGCAGTTGGATCTGGGAAGCGGGTTTCAATACGCTTGGCCTTGGCACCTACGGTGTAAGGAATACGGATTGACGCAGAGCGGTTACGCGCAGAGTAAGCCAGCATTACGGGCGCTTCGAAGCCTGGAACCAGACGCTTGTAAGAGTTGGTAGAGGCGTTACAGAAAGCGTTGAGTGCTTTGGCGTGCTTGATGATACCGCCAACGTAGTACAGAGCAGTTTCGCTCAGGCCAGCGT
>CBINKF010000369.1:0-3928 GCA_966251115.1 uncultured Cellvibrio sp. | reverse complement strand
CTCAACGCTATTTTGCATTTTTCACCGGCGCTGATTTCAGTAAAGGACCTGGATGGCAATGTGGTGTTGGCCAGCGACCACTTCAAGCTGATGGCCGATATCGACGAGTCGGGTTTTGTTGGCAAGAACGTGTTTGACGTATTCCCGCGCGATGTCGCCCAATCCATGTGGGACATAGACGCCGCCGCCAAAACCAGCCAGCAGACCTACGAGGTAGAGCTGGACCTCATGCACAAAGACGGCAGCCTGCACACCTACCTGGTGGTCAAGTTCCCACTGCGCAATAAAGACGGCAAGATGTTTGGGGTCTGTACCATTGGCACAGATATCTCCGAGCGCAAACTGGCCGAAAACGCCCTGCGCGAGCAGCAGTCGCGCCTGAACTACATGGCCTTTCACGACGCGCTCACCTCCCTGCCCAACCGCTCGCTGTTTTACGATCGCATCCACCACGGCCTGGCGCGCGCGCGCCGCGCCAACTCCAAAGTGGCGTTAATGCTGCTGGATATCGACCGCTTTAAAATCGTCAACGACAGCCTCGGCCACGATGCCGGCGATATTCTGCTTAAAGCCATCGCCATGCGCCTGACCGAAGGTGTGCGCGATATGGATACAGTAGCGCGCTTGGGCGGTGATGAATTTGTGGTGGTGCTGGAGGGCATTCACGATGTCGACGACGTGGTCTTTGTCGCCAATAAGCTGCTCGCCACCCTCGCCCGCCCACTGGAAATTAGCGGTCACGACATAAGCGCCACCGTCAGTATTGGTGTGAGCATCTTCCCCGACGATGGCGCTGACACCGATGAGTTACTCAAAAATGCTGACATCGCCATGTACAAGGCCAAGGAGGCGGGCAAAAACAACTGCCAGTTTTACACCAAGGGGATGAACGCTACGGCGGTCAACTATCTGCTGCTGGAAAACGACCTGCGCCGCGCCATAGACCAGGGCCAGCTGACACTTTACTACCAACCGCAAATCGACCTGAAAACCGGCAATATGACCGGCGTGGAAGCGCTGGTGCGCTGGCAGCACCCGGAGCGCGGTCTGGTGTCCCCGGCCCACTTTATCCCCTTGGCGGAGGAGACCGGCCTGATAGTTCCCATCGGCGAGTGGGTGCTGCGCGAAGCCTGTAAACAAAAGAAAATCTGGCTGGAGGCCGGTAAAAATGTCGGCCAAGTGGCGCTTAACCTATCGCCGCGCCAATTCCGTCAAAAAAACTTCCCCGGTAAGGTTGAAACCATACTGCGCGAAACGGGCCTGGACCCCAAGTACCTGGAGCTGGAAATCACCGAGAGCTGCGCCATGGAGCACGCTGGCGAAACCATTACCCAACTCAATCAGCTCAATCAAATGGGTATTCAACTGGCGATTGACGATTTTGGCACCGGCTATTCCTCCCTCGCCTATCTGCAGCGCTTTCCCATCCAAAAGCTAAAAATTGACCGCAGCTTTATCCACGATATTCACGACGACGCCAACGATGCCGCCATTGCCAAAACCATTATCGGCCTGGCGCACAACCTGCAGTTGTGCGTAGTTGCAGAAGGGGTGGAAAACGAGGTTCAGGCCGACTGGCTGCGCAACCAGGGCTGCGATCAGGCCCAGGGGTTCCTCTACGCCAAACCTATGACTGCCAAGCAGTTGGAGGGCCATTTCCACAACGGCCGCTTCTGCTTTGATGGGACAGTGGTGAGCCTTGGCGCCAGAATAAAAATGGGCACCTAAAAGCGCCCATTTTGTTGTTTCAATTCTGCTAACGCCAAACCGCCAAATTTAATCCTTAGCGCGCCTGGCCCTTCGCATCCAGCCCTTAAGGTCTAGCCCTTGCCGCGCACTTTGATGCTGTTGTCCGAGCGTGCATTCTCCTCCACAAACGCGATAATCGCACCCGCCACATCTTTGCTGGTAGCCGCCTCAATGCCCTCCAAACCGGGTGACGAGTTAACCTCCATCACCAGCGGCCCGCGCGATGAGCGCAGCAGATCAACCCCAGCCACTTTAAGGCCCATTGTCTGCGCCGCCTTTATCGCGGTGCGCCGCTCAGTGGGGCTAAGCTTGGTGACCTTGGCCGTGCCGCCGCGATGCAGGTTGGAGCGGAACTCGCCCTCCTGCGCCGTGCGCTCCATGGCCGCGACCACCTTATCGCCAATTACAAAACAGCGCACATCACTGCCATTGGCCTCTTTAATGAACTCCTGTACCAGAAATTCAGCGCGCAGCTCGCGAAAAGCCTCAATTACTGATTCAGCGGCCTTTTGGGTTTCGGCCAAGACAATGCCGCGCCCCTGGGTGCCCTCGCACAGTTTAATCACCAATGGCGTGCCACCCACCAGCTTGATCACCTATTTGGCGTCGTGAACGTTATAGGCAAAGCTGGTTTTGGGCAGACCTATACCCTTACGCGATAACAATTGCAAAGCGCGCAGCTTGTCGCGCGAGCGCCCCAGGGCGATGGATTCGGTCAGGCAGTAAACCCCCATCATTTCAAACTGGCGGATCACCGCCAGGCCGTAATGGGTGACCGACGCACCTATGCGCGGAATTACCGCCTCTATGCCCTCCAGTTTTTCGCCCATATACCAAATGGACGGGCTGGCCGAGGCAATATCTATGTAGCACTTCAGAATATCCAGTACCCGTACCTGATGGCCGCGCTGCTGGCAGGCCTCCACTAAACGACGGGTGGAATAGAGATGGCGGTTACGTGAAAGAATGGCGATGTTCATGGTTAAAAACCAAAATGGGTTTAACGACTGGGCAATGGGTTATAGCGCAGATTGGGGGGCCTGATGGCGATTGCCACCAAGCAGGAACGATTGACTGCTATCCACCAGAAAGCCCTGCTTAAGCGCGCTGCGTCCAAGCAACATGCGAAAACGCATATTTTCGCGATCCGTCAGGGTGATCTCTATGGGAAACTCGCGACCGTGAATGGCCAGGGTGGTTTCTATCACAAAGCGCTCCTCAGAATGCCCGCCAGAGTCGGTGACCTTGCGCACGTCTTTAACCGGCGCGGCGCACTCTACACAGGTCAGGCTGTCTCTCTGAAAGGGGTGAAGACCAAACCTCACCCAGGGGCGCCCGTCCCGCTCAAAAGGGGTTACGTAGTAGGCGTGGAGTGCGCTGGTTTTAGCGCCGGTATCCACCTTGGCCTTGATCTGGCCTATGGCCAATTCCGGTAGTCCAACCCACTCCCGCCAACCGATGATCTCAGCTGTTTGTGTCGTCACTGTGACTCCTTACCTGAGGTCGCTTATTCCGGCAATCTAAGTCGCGCTTTTTACCTTATAAGCAACCGAGGGTGAAAGTGAAAAATGTTCGTTTACGCGCAAGAATTTGCTTTAGTTTTTACTCCGGCTATGGTAAATAGCGCCGAATAAAAGGCAGGTAAACTTCCCTGCGTTTTAATCCCGTATCCTGTTACTTTTGGAGTAGCCCTATGTCTGTTGATGTTGATTCTCAAGATGCCGATATAATTGGTGATGCTAGCATCGATATAGATGATGATGAGTCAAGCCCAAAACTCACAGGCAAAGAAGCCAGCCAGTACACGCTGGAAATGCGCCGCAAAATTGAAGACCGTCTGGAGCGCCGCCGCATGAAGGATCAATTGGGTTACGGCGACTACGACGACCTGGAATTTTAGCGCCTAAGGCTGTGTTTCCCGGCGTCTCTGGCTGACTAATTGCGCACTGGAGACGCCCGCAAAACATCTTGTCCACCCCGACAGCGGCCAGTTAAGCACCCCATTCGCCCACCCGGCAACTTGCTTTTTTATCTATCTCCCGCTTTTTTGTTGCAAACCTTCGTTGGTCGCTCTTAGCTGTGACCACCTTTAATCTTCTGCTACCCTGCTAATCCCGGATTTTATTCCCTACAATTGCGCTGGAGTCGGCCCGGAATAATCGCAAGCTCATCATTGCCA
>CBINKF010000368.1:0-3930 GCA_966251115.1 uncultured Cellvibrio sp. | reverse complement strand
CGACAGCGTAATTGCCACCACCGCCGAAATTAACACCGCCCCGGCAAGGGTGATCGCAAATTCGCGGAACAGGGTCCCGGTAAGACCGCCCTGCAAACCAATCGGGATATACACAGACGCCAGGGTAACGGTCATCGCCAAAATCGGGCCCGCCAGTTCACGCGCCGACACTATAGCCGCACGGAAAGGTGTAAGCCCCTCTTCGATATGTCGCTCAATGTTCTCCACCATAACGATGGCATCGTCCACTACCAAACCCACGCATAGTACGATGGACAGAAGCGTCAGCAGGTTCAGCGAGAAGCCGCACAGCTGCATAATAAAGAGCGCGCCCACCAGTGACAGCGGAATTGCCAGCACCGGGATAATGACCGAGCGACTGAACCCCAGAAACAGGAAGATCACTATGACAATAATGGTGAGCGTTTCTGATAGGGTTTTAATAACTTCGTGAATTGCCGCATCGATATAGCGCGTGGAGTCGTAAGCAATTTTGCCCGAAAGGCCCGTTGGCAATTCTTTTTGAATCACCGCCATTTCTTTGTTAACCGCTTTCATCACGTCGAGCGAGTTGGCATTGGGCGCAACCCAAACTCCCATAAACACGGCGGTACTACCTGAGTAGTTCACCACTGTGTTGTAATCCTCTGCACCCAGGGCCACATCGGCCACATCACCCAAGCGAATGACACCATCGGCAGAATCGCGAATGACCAGGCGCTGGAAATCCTCAACAGATTTCAGATCGGTATCCGCATTCAGGTTTACCTGCGTGTAGTTGCCGCGCGTTTGACCAATAGCCGCTTGCACGTTGTTGGCCTGCAGCGCCTGGCGAATTTCCAGCGGTGTCACGTTCAATGCCGCCATACGCTCAGGTTTAATCCAGATCCGCATAGCAAAGGTGCGACCACCCAGTACCTCAGCTTTTTGCACGCCCGCAATAGCGGTTAAACGCGGTTGAATAGAGCGCGTCAAAAAATCAGTAATTTGGTTTTGTTCAAGAATATCCGAGCTAAAACTCAAATAGGCAGCGGCAAACTGGGTATCCGCCGACTCAATGCTTATCGTGGGTACTTCGGCTTCGGGCGGCAAATTACCGCGCACCTGATTCACCTTGGCAGACACTTCAGTCATAGCCCTGAGTGGGTCATAGTTCAGCTTGAGGTGAATAGTCACAGTCGACATGCTCATGGCACTTTGTGACTCTATGTAATCTATACCACCTGCAGAGGCAACCGCGCGCTCGATAGGCGTAGTAATAAAGCCGCGCACCAAATCGGCGTTAGCACCCACATAAACAGTGCTGATGGTAATCACTGATATATCGCTGCGCGGATATTGACGCACTGTCAGGTTAGTGCCCGCCTGGATACCCAAAATAAGTATCAGCAGACTTACCACTAGCGACAGCACAGGTCGGCGAATAAATATGTCCGTAAATTTCATAACCTTGGCTCTTAAATAAATTGGGCTTGGCACCGCCCGGGTTTTTACCGGGAGTTAATTGCCGGGTGTTAATGGCGGGCAGCTCGGCCGCCCGCTATAGCCTTAGCTGTCGGATGGAGTTGGTTCTTGTTTGAATTCCGGGGTTGGTAAAGTGCTAACGGTAACTGCCTGTCCGTTGAGCAGCTTAAACGCACCGGCGCTGGCCACTTTTTCACCCGGTTTCAAACCATCGATAACTTCAACAAAATCGCCGCGCGCTTTACCCAAGCGAACAAATTGTTGGCGCGCACGCATGGAACCCGGCTTGTCGCCCTTTTCAATAACAAAAACTGTATCGCCAAAGGGTGCATAAATAACTGCTGTGCTGGGCACCGCTAAAACTTCCTGCGGTTCAGAAAGAGTAACCTCAGCTTCAACCGCCATACCGGGCAAAAGCAAACCCTTCTCGTTGTTGAGATAGGTTTGAACCAAGGCGTTGCGTGTGGTGGAGTTTATCTCGGCCCCTATAGCGGTGATCTCGCCTTTCAACACGGCATCCGATCCGTTGCCTGCATTGACCGTAACGGGTAAGCCGCGTGTCATTTGCACCAACCAGAACTGCGGTACTGGGAAATTTACGCGCACAGTATTGGTCGCTTGCAGAGAGACGATCTCACCACCTACGCGCAAATCCTGGCCCAAGTCCACCAGGCGAATACCTAAGCGGCCATCAAAAGGTGCGCGCACAATTTTCTTTTCCAGAGTTGCCTTGAGGTCATCTACATCGCCCTGGGCAGATTGCATTTGCTGCGTACCTGCGTCCAGATCACTTTGCGAGACGGTGTTCTTTTTACGCAGTTGGGTTAGGCGCTCAAGATTAGCTTTGGCCAAACGCAAGCGCGCCTCGGCGGCACTTAATTGAGCTTTTTCGTTTACTGTTTCCTGCTCAATTAACACAGTTCCTTTTTTAACCAGATCGCCGGATTTAAACGCAATGCGTTTTACCTTGCCCGCGACCTCGGCGGTAATGGTAATACCTTCGGAAGCTTCCACTGTGCCTATAGCTTTAAAGGTGTTGGGCCAATGTTGCGTTTCAGCATCAAAGGTGCTTACTGTCTCGGTGGGCTCTGGCGTTGCAGCACCGGCAGCCATCATGGCGCCAATCTGCATACCTTTAACACCACCAATCACCAGCACAACCACCAAGAGGCTGCCCAGTGAAACCAGCACTGATTTAAGTGTTTTGTTCATAGTCATAAACCGTAGAGATTAAAAAGTAAGTCCTAATACCTTGGTGAGTTGCCAATAAGAGGTAGGCAGAATCAGCCGATGTACTACCAAGCGACCACCATCAGCTGCCAACCCAAAAGCGAGGATTCAGGAATTGTCGCATAGCGCTTTTGGAATTCGACATTGTTAATTGTCATAAACTGTAAAGATGCTCCCTGCCACAAGGGGTTTTATTTGCAATCGATAGCATCTGTCTAGTTAGTGCTCAATCATATTGAGCTTTGGTGTCATATCCAAGGCGGATTTATCACCCCAGGGGCAACTTATGACAATCATCATGACACTCGCTACACTAGCGCCGCGCTTTGCCAACTTTTGTCAGTAGCCGTTAAAAGTCATCACATTTTTATTTCATTTTCAAACTATTCATACTCGAATGAATTTGCTCACATTAAGGAATAGCTATGACCTGGGCACCCCATGTAACTGTGGCCACCATTGTTGAGCGCGACAACCGCTTTTTAATGGTTTACGAAGATGCAGATGGTCAAAAAGTTTACAACCAGCCGGCCGGCCACCTGGACCCCAATGAAACCCTGCAGCAGGCCGCACTGCGCGAAACCCTGGAGGAGACCGGCTGGACGGTACAGCTCACCGGCGTGGTCGGCGTTAATCTTTACACGGCGCCTAGCAATGGCATCACCTACTGCCGCACTACCTTTATTGCCGAGCCTGTCTGTCATGACAGCGCGCGTGCGCTGGATGTCGGGATTATCGAAGCCGTCTGGCTGACCTACGAAGAGCTGGTCGCCCGCAAAGACCAGCTGCGCAGCCCCATGACCTTGCAAATCATTGATGAATATCGCGCAGGTCGCCGCTTTCCTCTGCAAGTAATTGGCTGATTTGCCGCGAATATGACCAAATTCCGGGTGGCAGCCGCGAGCGCGGGCGAGTAAAATGCGCCCCCTTCTATTCTCTTGCTGACCCAGCTATTCAGGTTCCATGACAGATACCCCAGCCACTACCAAACCCCAGGCAAATGCCAAACCCCTGGTAATCGTCGGCATGTCCGGCGGTGTGGACTCCTCAGTTTCCGCACTCCTGCTGTTGCAGCAGGGTTACAGGGTTGAAGGCCTGTTTATGAAGAACTGGGACGAGGACGATGGCACCGAGTATTGCACCGCCAAGGCCGACTTGGCCGATGCGCAGATGGTGTGCGATAAAATCGGTATCAAGCTGCACACCGCCAATTTTGCGGCTGAGTACTGGGACAAT
>CBINKF010000367.1:0-3964 GCA_966251115.1 uncultured Cellvibrio sp. | reverse complement strand
GTATCTCTCTTAACTCCGGCGTCAATATCACAGTGCGCGACTCCAATATCACCAACAGTAGCGATTCCGGTCTGGGCGGCGGCGGTATTTATGGCTCTGCAGCTACTCTGACCCTGATTAACACTACAGTTAGCGGCAATACCAGTCTCAGCTTTGGCGGCGGCGTTCGCCTGGTCGGGGGCGGCACCTTAAACTTAATCAACAGCACTATTACGGGCAACACCACCACAGGTGCAAGCGCGCACGGTGGCGGTATCCAGTTTGCTGGCGCCGGCCTCACCCTGATCAATACCACTATTAGTGGTAACGCAACTTTGGGTGCTAGTGCTGATGCTGGTGGACTCAGGATCACCACCGGCCCAGCATTCGTTTACAACTCGACCATTGTGGGGAATGCCGCCGCCGGTAATGGCGGTGGTGTGTCTGCCAACGGAACAGATACTTTTATCAACACCGTTGTTGCCGGTAATACGGCCGGTGCTGGTGCGACTGCCGCTGCCAGTGGCTCACCTCTGGCTACTGGCGGCTCGGCCAACGACGTCAGCGGCACAGTAGAAACCGCCACCAACAGCTACTTTGGCACTACCACCACCATTACCAGCGATACCAATAACTTGAACAACCAGGGCACCAGCAACCTGTTGTTAGGTGATTTGGCCTATAACAATAGTGGCGATGTGCAAACTCATAAACCGCAAGCCGGAAGTGCACTGCTTGAAGCAGGTAGTAATGCCAGCCTGCCAGCAGACACTTTTGACCTGGACGGAGATAGCGATACCCTGGAGGCGCTACCTGTTGACGCCAATGGCAACCCGCGTGTGAGTAATGTTGTTGACATAGGTGCGGTAGAAGCCAATGCCGTTCCAGCGGTGTCGGGGGTAGATGGCGGCAACACCTATGTTGAAGGTGGCAGCGCTGTGGTTATTGATGGTGACGCCTCCGTAAGTGACAGCGACCTTGAGCCGTTAAATAGCGGTAATGGCGATTACAACAACACGTCAATTGTTGTTGCGCGCAATGGCGGCCTTGTGACTAGCGATAGCTTCGGGTTTAACGACGGCAACGGTATCAGTTTGTCGACCAATACCCTGGTGAAAAACAGCCAGGTAATCGCCAGTTTCGATACCACTACAGCGGGCCAGTTAACTGTTAGTTTTACTAACGCTAACGGTGAAATTCCCACTAGCGCGGATGTGAATTTTGTATTGGAGCAATTGACTTTCAGCTCCACGAGTAATGACCCGGATGCAAGTGCAACACTGGATATCACCTTTAATGATGACGCGGGTGCATCGGTAACGGCGCAAGCGGTTGTTAATATCACATCGGTAAATGATGCCCCAACCTTAACGCTTACTTCTGCAAATCCAAGCTTTAGTGAGAATGGTTCAGCGGTTAATGTGTATTCAGCGGCGGCTGCCAGCACTGTAGAGTCTGGCCAGACATTTACTGCCTTGAGCGTTTCCGTGACTAACCTGGCGAATGGCGCAAGCGAGATTTTAACGGTCGATGGAACTGACATTCCGCTTACCAACGGTAATTCCGGTACCACATCCGGTAACAGCCTTGGCTATAGCGTTTCTGTGTCCGGATCAAATGCCACTATCACCTTCACCATGTCTGGGCTAAACAGTGCAACACTACAGACTTTGGTGAATGCCATTAGCTATAGCAACTCCAGCGATGCAATTAGCAATGGCACGCGCGTAGTTTCCATTGACAGCCTCACCGATAATGGTGGCACCGCCAACGGCGGCGCGGATACTGCAGCTCTCAGCCTGCAATCCACCGTAACGCTTACTGCCGCGAACGATGCGCCAGTAATTTCCGGAGTGGCGACGACCAGCGTGAATCAAAATGCGGGCTATAGCTTTGTTCCCGCTGCAAGTGATCTGGATGGCGATGGATTAACATTCAGTATCATCAATCAACCCGCCTGGGCCAGCTTTAACTCCGCGACGGGTGAACTCTCCGGCACACCGGCTAACGCGGATGTGGGCACAACCTCGGGCATAGTGATTAGCGTGAGCGACGGCGCGCTCAGTGCGAGCTTGTCCGCGTTTAACCTGACGGTGATTAATGTTAATGACGCACCGACTATTACCGGTACACCGGCTATCACTACTGCTGAGGATGCGGCATACAGCTTCACACCAACCGCTGGCGATATAGATGCGGGTGATACGCTTACATTCTCCATCGTCAACAAACCAAGCTGGGCCAGCTTTAACGGCGCGACAGGTGCGCTTACAGGCACCCCGGCCAATGCGGATGTGGGCACCACAAACGGTATTGTAATTAGTGTCAACGACGGAACTGTAAGTACGAGTTTGTCTGCATTTAATTTAACCGTTACCAATGTCAACGATGCGCCCACTATCAGCGGTACACCAGCTACCAGTGTTGCGCAGGATGCGGCTTACAGCTTTACCCCAACCGCAAGTGATGTTGATGTGGGCGATGTGCTGACCTTCTCTATCAGCAACAAACCAAGCTGGGCCAGTTTTGATACAGCAACTGGCGCGCTGACAGGCACACCGGCGAATGCCGATGTGGGCACAACCTCGGGCATAGTGATTAGCGTGAACGACGGCACTGTGACTACAAACTTGTCGGCATTTAATTTGACGGTTACCAACGTCAACGACGCACCGACCATTACCGGTACGCCCACCGTAACGGTTAATGAAGATTCGGCTTACAGCTTTGTTCCTGTTGGCACCGATGTCGATGCAAGTACTACCCTGACTTACAACATCGTCAATCAACCAAGCTGGGCGAGCTTTAATGCTGCAACCGGTGCACTTACAGGCACACCGACTAATGCGGATGTAGGTACTACCAATGGCATAGTGATTAGCGTGAGCGATGGCAGCCTGAGCGCCAGTTTGCCGGCGTTTAACCTGACCGTAGTGAATGTCAACGACGCGCCGGTAATTTCGGGCACGCCCACTACCAGCCTTGATCAGGATGTTGCCTACAGCTTTATTCCCTCGGCAAGTGATGATGATGCGGGCGATGTGTTGACCTTCTCCATCACCAACAAGCCAAACTGGGCCAGCTTTGATAGCGCAACGGGTGCATTGACCGGTACACCAGCTCACGCCGACGTGGGCACAACAACTGGCATAGTGATCAGTGTTAGCGATGGCACCACCAGCACCAGCCTGGCGCCATTCAATGTAGAAGTGAAGAGCACCAATGCCGCACCGCAAATCAGCGGCTCACCGGCGTTGACTGCCTACATTGGCGAGGCCTACAGCTTTGCGCCCGGTTCAAGCGACAGCGATGGCGACACCTTAACCTTCGCGGCTACCGGCTTGCCCGCGTGGATGAGTTTGAATACCGCCACAGGTGCACTGACCGGTATGCCCAGCGCGGTGGACCTGGATGCAAGCTACACCATCGGCTTGAGCGTAACTGACGGTATAGACACCACGGCGCTGGCTGATTTTGTGCTGCAGGTGAAATACAAGTCGCTAGACCCGGTGCTGGTACTGCCGGCGGATATCACCATCAACGCCAAAGCGCTTTACACCCAGGTGAACCTGGCGCAGCTGCTGGGCTTGTCGGCAACCGCCAACCAGGATCAGGTGGACGCTGCGCTTAAAGCTCTGGCCTCAGACTCTGTCAGTGGTCACGATTGCTGTACCACCGCGCCCGAAGGCCTGAATAATGCCAATCGCCTGCTGTTGGCACCTGGTCGTCATCAAATTACCTGGACAACAACCAATGCCCAGGGCTTGAAAGACACAGGTGTGCAAATGGTCGATGTGCGTCCGCTGGTGTCCTTCGCTAAACCGCAAGTGGCTATTCGCGGCAGCCAGGTGAGTGTACGTGTGGTGCTTAACGGTTTGTCACCGGTTTATCCGCTGGATATCCCACTGGTAGTGGATTCAGCGACCAGCGCCACTGCACCCGAGGTCAGTTTGTCCAGCACTCTGGCGCACTTCGACAATGGCGG
>CBINKF010000366.1:0-3970 GCA_966251115.1 uncultured Cellvibrio sp. | reverse complement strand
TTCAATCACATCGTAGCCAGCGGGTGGCCGCGAGAAGCCGCGTGGGCCGCGCACGAGCTTGGACATGCGAGTAGAATCAGATTTTGATTTTTTGCGGGCTTAGCAAGCAGCATTTCGCAATACCGCGCGCTTTATATTGTCCAACCTCACCGGCTTTAACCCGGCGACAGATATGCTGCCGATGAGCGAGATGCTGCAACTGGATCGCTGGATTGTTGGCCGCACTGCGCAATTGCAGCAAGAAATTATCAAAGCCTATGACAACTACCAGTTCCACCTGATTTACCAAAAGCTGCACAATTTCTGTGTAGTGGAGCTGGGCGGTTTCTATCTGGATATCATTAAAGATCGCCAGTACACCGTCAAAGCCGAAGCCAAAGCGCGCCGCTCGGCGCAAACCGCGCTGCAGCATGTAATTGAGGCGTTGGTGCGCTGGATTGCACCTATTCTCAGCTTTACTGCTGACGAGATTTGGAGCGCTATGCCCGGCGCGCGCGACGAGCTGGTATTTGTCGCTGAGTGGTATCAATTGCCGCAGGTGCCGGCTGATTCTTTCGCCGACAGTTACTGGGACCTGGTTGCCGATGTGAAAACAGCGGTGAACAAAGTGTTAGAGGCCAAGCGCGGTTCCGGCGAAGTCGGCGGCTCTCTGGGCGCTGAAGTGACCCTCTACTGCGACGGCAAACTCGCGGCGGAATTGGCCAAGCTGGGCGATGAGCTGCGCTTTGTGCTGATTACTTCTACCGCGGCAATTGCACCTATTGCCCAGGCGCAAAACGCCGAGGTGACAGAAGTGGCTGGCCTGCAAGTAGCGGTGAAAAAATCCGAGCACGCCAAGTGCGCGCGCTGCTGGCACCATCGCGCCGATGTGGGCGCAAATGCGGCTCACCCGGAAGTTTGTGTGCGCTGTGTGGAAAACGTCGAAGGTCAGGGCGAAAGCCGCGAATTTGCCTAAGGAATTAGCGTGAACGAAAAAATCTATCAAAAATCCTGGTTTTGGTTTGTGACGGCACTGGTAGTAATCCTGCTCGACCAGTGGAGTAAACAGGCGATACTCGCGCGCTTTTACGAGGGCGAGATATTGGACTTTACCAACTTCTTTGCCTTTACCCTGCGCTACAACCCGGGCGCTGCTTTCAGCTTTTTGGCCGACAGCAGCGGCTGGCAGCGCTGGTTTTTTACCGGCATTGCCCTGGTCGCCAGTGCGCTGTTAAGTTTTTGGATAAAGCGCGTTGCTGCGAACAAACCTTACGAGGCTTTTGCCCTGGCGTTTATTCTCGGTGGTGCGCTGGGCAATTTGTACGATCGCATAGTGCTCGGCCATGTGGTGGATTTTATTTTGGTTCACTATCAAGACCATTACTGGCCTGCGTTTAATTTGGCCGACTCCGCTATCTCCTTGGGTGCGGCGATTTTGATTATTGATATGTTGTTTGTGAAAGAGAAAAAAGCCGATGCGTGATCTCGCCATAGGTCCGGGCACCCGCGTGACCCTGCATTTTTCACTGAGCCTGGAAAATGGCGAGGTGATAGATACCAATTTTGAAACCAAGCCTGCGACCTTTACTGTCGGCGATGGCAACCTGCTGCCCGGTTTTGAAAAAGCCCTGTTTGGCATGCTTGAGGGTGAGCATAAAACCCTGCTGATTAAGCCCGAGGACGGCTTCGGTCAGCGCAATGACAACAATATCCAGGAGATTGATCGCAGCCAATTCAGCCCCGATCTGGAATTGAGCGAAGGCTTGATGTTGTCTTTTGCCGATGCGCAAAAAACCGAGCTGCCAGGTGTTGTACGCGCGTTCGATGAGAATGTCGTGGTGGTGGATTTTAATCACCCCTTGGCCGGGCGCGAAATTTTATTTGAAGTGTCGATTGTAAAAATCGAGCCGGAACAGGTGCACTGAGATGACCCAGATTAAACTCGCCAATCCGCGTGGCTTTTGCGCCGGTGTGGATCGCGCTATCGACATAGTGAATCGCGCCCTGGATGTATTCGGCGCGCCTATCTATGTGCGTCACGAAGTGGTCCACAACAAATTTGTGGTGGATTCACTGCGCGAGCGTGGGGCGATTTTTGTCGATGAAGTCGATCAGGTGCCGGACAATGTTATTTTGATTTTCAGCGCCCACGGCGTATCCCAATCGGTGCGTAAAGAGGCGGAAGATCGCGGCCTGCAAATCTTTGATGCCACCTGCCCGCTGGTGACCAAGGTGCATATCGAAGTCACTCGCTACAGCCGCGAAGGCCGCGAGTGTATTTTGATTGGCCATGAAGGCCATCCGGAAGTGGAGGGCACTATGGGCCAGTACTCCACCCACAATGGCGGTGCGATTTATTTGGTTGAAGATGAATCGGATGTAGATGAACTGGTGGTAAAAGACCCTGAGCATCTCGCCTATGTCACCCAGACCACCCTGTCGATGGATGATACCGCCAAGGTGATTGAAGCCCTGCGCAATAAATTCCCCAAAATTCAGGGGCCGCGTAAAGACGACATCTGCTACGCCACCACCAACCGCCAGGACGCTGTGCGCCAACTGGCGCTGGAGTGCGAGCTGGTACTGGTCGTGGGCTCGCCCAACTCTTCCAATTCCAATCGCCTGCGCGAACTGGCCGAGCGCTGCGGCACTGAGGCCTATTTAATTGATGGGCCGGAAGATATTAATCCAGAGTGGATAGTCAATCGCGCCAGTATTGGCATAACCGCCGGAGCTTCGGCGCCAGAGGTGTTGGTAAAGCGAGTTATAACCAAGCTGCAGGAATGCGGTGCTCAGGTGCCGCAGGAGCTCGAGGGTACGCCGGAAAATATCAGCTTCTCCCTGCCTAAGGCTCTGCGTGCAGGCAATTAAATTGCTTCACAGTCTTCGGAGCTAAGATTTTCAGTTCTCAGTCTACCACCGCGGGATAGGATCAGCTTATAGCCCTTGCCCTCGGTGGTCGGACAGACCTTAATGGAGCCAGCCAGGAAGGCTCCGGCATTTGACGACTCGCTATCGCTTCGCCCCTCTCCTGTACCGATAAATGAGACATAAGCTTGCAAAAAGCCATTAGCTGATATTTTTACCCCGCTTAGCGCTCCTCTCTGACTAAGAACTTGTTCGTTTTGGTCTTTTACCCCATTGCTATTGCTATCAATAAACAGCGCCCATCCATTTTCCCAGGAATCTTGGGCAAGTAGCAGGCTGCGTTGATTTCGCATAACCGCCAGTGAGCGGGCAGATTCTATGGCATCGATGAGTGCTGAAGTGGCAGATTGGGTTTGGTTGTTATGGATAGCTTGCGTGAAACTTGGGATGCCTATGCTCAAAAGTAAGCTGAGGATGGCTAAAGTGAGAAGTAGTTCAAATAAGGTAAGTCCTTGATTCCTCATCATAATTCAGTCCTTGAATAACAAATTGTCTAAATGTGCGCCGCTCCGTGCCGCTCGTACTAGTCTTATGACCTTATATCGTGGGTCAATTAACTGGAACTGGGGGCTGTGTTAGGCTTCGTTAATATAAATGAATCATTTTGGGCTGTCTATAAAGCAGCCTCTTTCTAATGGCGCAAGACGAGAGAGTTCGAGAATGAATCAACGTCAAGAGGGCTTTACCCTTGTAGAAATGATGGTGGCATTGATAGTTGTGGGGATACTTTTGTCTATAGCAATTCCCAATTTTACTCGTCAAATACGAAATAACAGTTCGGTATCGTTGGCGAGTCAATTGCAAGCCGCGCTGAACTTTACCAGAACTGAAGCGGTAAAACGGGCTGCTCGCGTTTCACTTTGCCCTTCGTCGGATGGTAGCAGCTGCGCATCTGCGACAGATTGGGCAAAAGGATGGATGGCGTTTGCCGATTCTGCGACCTCGGATTCGGCTTCGTCAGCAACTGTCGGAACTGTGCTCCAATATTGGGGGCCGCTTGATCAAAATGCTGTGGTATCTGCCAAGGTTGGTTCTACTGCCATTTCATTTGTGAGATTTAATA
>CBINKF010000365.1:0-3974 GCA_966251115.1 uncultured Cellvibrio sp. | reverse complement strand
GGCAACGGCTTCGCTGCGCAGCTCGCCCAGACGGTTGTAGCGTTCAGCCTTGTCGGTGATGCGGTAGGCATCGCCAATAGCCACACCAAAAGCCGCTTTAATGGCGGTTTTCAACTCGATGTTTTGTGCAGCCGGCTGCCAATCCCAACGCGGTTTGCCGGCGTCGCGCGCCAGTTCCGCACAGGCTTGAACTGCGGCTTGCATCTCCTGGTGACCGTAAAGTACGGCGCCGAGCATAATGTCTTCGGGCAGTTCTTTAGCTTCGGATTCCACCATCAACACGGCGTCTTTAGTACCGGCAACCACCATGTCCAACTCGGAGGTTTCGAGTTGCTTGTAAGTTGGGTTGAGGATGTAGCCTTCATCCTGGGTGTAACCCACGCGGGCACCACCGATAGGGCCGTTGAACGGAATACCGGACACTGCCAGGGCAGCGGAGGTACCGATCATAGCGGCGATATCCGGATCTTGCTTCTTGTCAGTAGAAACAACCGTACAGATCACTTGCACTTCGTTGAGGAAACCCTCGGGGAAAAGTGGGCGGATTGGACGGTCAATCAGACGTGAAGTCAGGGTTTCTTTTTCAGAGGGGCGGCCTTCGCGCTTGAAGTAACCACCGGGAATACGGCCGGCGGCATAGGCCTTTTCTTGATAGTGTACAGACAGGGGGAAGAAGTCCTGACCGGCTTTGGCTTCTTTGGCGCCAACAACGGTACAAAGAACAGTTACTTCACCCATGGTAACCAGCACCGCACCTGTGGCCTGACGCGCGACGCGCCCGGTTTCGAGGGTTACAGTTTGGTTGCCGTATTGGAATTTTTTGATAATCGGATTCACTCTTTTATCCTTTGCTTTTCATATAAAGTTGCGTTCGTGTTTCATTCAACACCATGTGTGAACGCGCCATGTCTCATTTACTGGCTATCAATAATCAATTAACAACGCGGTAAATAATGCATCCTGCCAGCGCGATAGTTTTTATTTGCCTAACTACCGCAATTTCCTTCACATCCAGCAGGCCAGTCCAAAAAACTGACCCACAAAATAAAAGTGCCCGCAGAGCGGGCACGGGACAAACTTAACGGCGCAGACCCAGTTTTTGAATCAGTGCAGTGTAGCGAGAAGCATCTTTACCCTTCAGGTAATCCAGCAGCTTACGACGGGAGTTAACCATACGGATCAAACCGCGACGTGAGTGGTGGTCAGCTTTGTGGTCAGCGAAGTGACCTTGCAGCTTGTTGATGTTGGCAGTCAACAGAGCAACTTGAACTTCGGGTGAGCCGGTGTCGCCAGCAGCTTGTTGATGATCTGCAACAATTGCAGCTTTTTCAGAAGCACTCAGTGCCATGATGTTTTCCTCGATTAATATGCAAGCGATTTACAGCCGCGGCCGTGCATATTTACAGCCGGGCTATGGCGCTGATTATCTCCGCGAGCCTTAGCCCGGAGATGTCAGCGCCGACTTATTACCGGAATACCGGTAAATTCCACACCCAAGTCGCCCGCCTAGTCGGCGACGCGATTGGCAATAATACGTTTAGGCGCCACCCGACCGTCGTCGGTTATCTCCCCAAGCCCTAGAAACTGGCGGGGCGATTGCGCGCTTTCTGCACAAAAGACGCGCACAATATCACCTTGCTCGCCAATACGATAGACCTTTGTATCCATCACCGGGTTGCCCTGGCGGAAGTAGTAGGCGCTATTGGCGGGCAATACCACCTCGGGCAAACTCGCCACTGGGGTATCGGCGCTGGCCAGGTGTGCATCTAGGGCCTCGTAGCCACCAACATCAAAATCCGCCTGCAGCTGCTCCAGAGCCACACACTGAGCTTCACCAAAAGGCCCAGCCAGGGTGCGGTGCAAAGTTTTGACATGGCCGCCGCAGCCCAGAGCTTCGCCCAGGTCATGGGCGATAGAGCGGATATAGGTGCCTTTGCTGCACAGAATATCCAACTCCAGCTCGGCTTTTTCGCCCGGGCGAAAGTCCAGAATTTCGATCTTGTGGATAGTCACCGCGCGCGGCGCGCGCTCCACTTCACCGCCCTGACGGGCAATCTTGTACAGCGGCTGACCGTTGAGTTTGAGCGCCGAGTACATGGGCGGCACCTGCAGAATATCGCCCTTAAAGGCCTGTAACGCCTGCTCCACTTGCTCGCGAGTAATGCCCAGCGTGGATTTGGTTTCAAGTACATCGCCTTCGGCATCGCAGGTATCGCGGGTCTCGCCCAGCTGAATACAGGTTTTATAGCCTTTATCGGCATCGAGCAAAAACTGGGAGAACTTGGTCGCCTCACCAAAACACAAGGGCAAAACCCCGGTTGCCAGAGGGTCCAGGCTGCCAGTGTGGCCAGCCTTCTCCACAAAGAAAATGCGCTTGGCGCGCTGCAGTGCCTGGTTGGAGGTCATGCCTTGGGGTTTGTGCAATACCAATACGCCGTCCACCGGACGACCTTTGCGTTTAGCCATAGTTAGTTCGCATCCCCGTCAGTCGGCTCTTCATCACCTTCCTCTTTGGGGTGCAAAGCGTCCTGGGCTATGGCGCGATCAATCAGTGAGGACAGCGCCTGGCCGCGCACGCTGGTCTTGTCGTAAATAAACTGCAGCTTGGGCACAGTGCGCATGCTCAGCTCTTTGGCGACAAAACTGCGCAAAAAGCCGCTGGCCTTGTTCAATATGGCTGCGCTCTCCAGGCTCTGCTGTTCATCTTCGACACCGACAAAGGTGATATAGACCTTGGCGTAAGCCATATCGCGGGTAACGGTTACGGCATTGATATTGACCAAGCCGATGCGCGGATCGCGGATCTCCTGGGGGATCACCTGGGCCAGCAGACGCTGGATAGCGTCCGAGACTCGATCTGAGCGGGTAAATTCTCTGGGCATTCGCCACCTCGGTTTCCGCCGGCATAAAACCGCGCGGTTTTAAAATAACAAAGCCCCACAGCCAACCAAGCCTGTGGGGCGATGGGATATCGGCCGCCCCTTAGAGCTGACGCGCTACCTCTTTGACTTCGTAAACTTCGATCTGATCGCCAACTTTTACGTCGTAGTTCTTCACACCAATACCGCACTCGAAGCCGTTGCGAACTTCGGCAACGTCATCTTTAAAGCGACGCAGGGATTCCAGCTCGCCGGTAAAGATCACCACGTTGTCGCGCAGTACGCGAATGGGTTTGTTGCGGTACACGGTGCCCTCGGTAACCATACAACCGGCAACCTGGCCAAACTTGGGCGAGTTGAACACTTCGCGCACATCGGCGATACCCACGATGGTCTCCACACGCTCTGGATCGAGCATGCCCGACAGCGCCGCTTTGATCTCATCCAGCAATTGGTAAATGATGCTGTAGTAGCGAATATCCACGCCTTCGGCTTCCGCCAGGCGGCGGGTGGCGCCGTCGGCGCGCACGTTAAAGCCGACGATAATGGCATTGGAGGTCAGCGCCAGGTTCACATCGTTCTCGGTAATACCACCAATGCCTGAGGAGATGACATTGACCTGAACTTCGTCGTTGCCAATCTCTGCCAGCGAGGCGTTGATGGCTTCCAGAGAACCGCGCACGTCAGCTTTGACCACCACGGTAAGGGTTTTCTTCTGGCCGGATTCCATGTTGGCAAACATGTTTTCCAACTTGGCTGCCTGGTAGCGCGCCAATTTCTCTTTGCGCTCTTTTTCGGCACGGAAGGCCGCAACTTCGCGCGCTTTGCGCTCGTCGGCCAGCACCACAAAATCGTCACCGGCGCTGGGTGGATTGTCCAGACCAAGAATCTCTACCGGCGTCGATGGGCCAGCTTCGTCAACCTGCTCACCGCGCTCGTTGGTCATGGCGCGCACGCGACCAACACTCTGGCCTGCCAGCACCAGGTCGCCCTGCTTGAGGGTGCCCTGCTGCACCAGCAGCGTGGCAACGGTACCGCGACCTTTATCGACGCGCGCCTCAAGCAGGACCCCCTTGTCGGCGGCGTGTTCTACCG
>CBINKF010000364.1:0-4002 GCA_966251115.1 uncultured Cellvibrio sp. | reverse complement strand
GCGCAGTTGAATGACTGCCTGATGGCGTTCGTTTACCTGCAATTGTCCGCTAATTCTAAATTGCCGTTGCAACGGCAGTCGCTCTACCTTGGCTTTGCGCATACCCAGGTTTTGTATCATCGCTGGCGCTACCGCTACCCCGGGTTTACCCTCGGTGGGGTCGGCATATTTTGCGACCAGATCCATATCCATAAACGGCGATTTTCCCGGCTTGTCAAAATGCTGGTCGGGCACCATGGGGTCATACCAATAAAGCACTTTTGGCTCATTCGGATTAAGTTCGGCAGTGGATGGGGCTGTATTTTCTTTTGCGTACGGGCGCCAGGTCGCACCCAGGGCAATTCCCAAGAGCAGGGCGCCCAGGGTTAGGGGAACCCAGAGTTTGCGTGAGTTAACTAGCATAAAAATATCCTGATAGACGAATAGCATCCCGCCCTTATGCTGTAAGGTTCGTGATTATTAACGAATGGAGCGGGGGTTATAGGGCGCTATCAGGAAATACAGGGAGGGCGCCAGATACTGGCTGGATTGAAGGTGACACTGGGAGAGTAGGGCGCGATATGCAACCGAGACAAATTGGTGTCATTCGCTATCAAGGTTAAATGGAGCAGATTAAGTTGTGCGGGTGTTTTGCACAGCGAACAGGCAAAGGCGCTCTGACAGTGGCTTGTCTTTTGTGGTTCATCGGAATGTGATGGTTCAGCGCAGGGTTTTGCTGTGCTTTCCTCTTGTTGACTGACCTTTTTTTGACTGCCCTTTTTTTGACTGCCCTTTTTTTGACTGCCTTGGGCTGCTTCGCCGCAACAGCCCATAGTCGAGGCCTTGGCCGCTGGCATTGCCTGAGTGGATATCATTTGCGGACAGCTGGCTGTAAACAAAGCTTCCGCGCCTACCTGTAGCGGCAGCAGAAAGCTAAGTAACAAAACAACCAGCTGTGCGTATCGGGTCATGTTGATAAGCAATTCATCACAAATGAGTGGTCGGTAGCAGCGGCAAGTGTACCAGAAACTTTTTTTTGTGTAAGGAATTCCTATTTTCCTGTAATGAGCTCCTTGGGGGCACGCTTGAATAACTGGTAATAATAGTGCTCAAAGGCCGCTAAAAATCAGCGGCCTTTTTTGCAGGAGGGGTATAAGAGGTTTGCAAGCTATTAATCCGGCGATGAATATTGTCGGATTAATAGTGCGGCACAGGGATGTGCCGCCGTCAGCTGAAGGCTGGCGCTAGCCCTGGAAAATCAAGCAGATTTACGCATCTGCGCCAGATTTTCCAGGGCGCCGATCAAATATGTCAGGACGATATATTTGATCGCTAGGTTAATAGCCTCGCTTGAAGCGGTTGTATTATTAATTACAAAAGCCGGGGTTGTAGCTATACACAAATTCAGTTTTGGTGGTGGAACTGCTGGAGTTCCAGGCTGTTAAGCCCTGCAGCGCTTCAAATGAAGTTTTCGCGCGATTGACTACGGCTTTGGTGTAATCCGCGCTTGAATCTTCGTATTTAAAAGATACTTCGACAATAGCTGGATGGGTTGCGCTGGAAGGTGAGCTGCTGGTGTACCAAAGTGTCACGCTAACCTCAGCATCTATAGACCCTAAATCAATTTCTCCACCTTTATATACTCGCTCATTAATACTCAGGTTACCTACCAGTGAAAGTGGAGTGTTATCGCTGAATCCATAATCACTGTCAAACCCGGGAAAGTGATAGTTGATGTCGGCGAACTCATTAATGGTGCGGGTATTGGGCGCGGTGGTGGAGTGACTGTAGACAACATTGAAAGTATTGGTGCCTTTTACACCTATGTCTGCTTCCAGCTTGGTTTCCGCTTGATTGCTGCTAGCCGAAAGGTCTTCAAAATCGGAAATATAACGATCGGGGCTGCGAAATTTCAAGGTGACTTCCGAGTTACCCGACTCGATACGATCGCGAAAAATGTACCCCAGGTTTTTCAAATCACAACTGCTGGATTTATCGTAAAATTTTACGGTGCGAGTAGTGTCCAGCGATAGGCTACCGGTTACATCGCGGGAGATGGCAGCCTCAACGGCTGTTACTAGGTCATCAAAGTAATTGTCAACCTTGCTCGACTCAGTGGCGTAGGTAAAATTGCTTGGGTCGAGCAGCAATTTATATTCGCGCGAGCTTACGTCCGGGTTTGACCAAGCCAGGCTTGAAACACAAATGCTGGCAATGAATAAAATAGATTTACGCATATAAACTCCTTTTGAATAAAAAAGAGCCGGCATTTGCCGGCTCAGAGAGGGAGAGAACTAGGGGTTTAAATCCAGGTCGTCGATTATGTAGAGCGTGTTGCCATCGATACGCGACATGGAGTTGTCCAGGTATTTAGGCTCCAGTTTGTTGTTGTCGCTCCAGGTGGCAAAATCATCATCGTTAATTACACCCAAACGATGTGAATCTATTACCCAAAGGCCTTCCATCTTGTCGTGCGGATAATTAACCGCGGCAACTACATCTACTGCCAATTGTTTGGTAACCGGGACTATGCCTTTGGCGGCCAGCGCTTCCCAACCATTAGCAAAAACCACTTGCTCAAGGGTTTGCCCGCCGATGGTTAAACCAAGTGTTGCGTCCTGCGCTATATCGCCTGCGACCGCAACAGTTTCTAAATTGGTGGCATTGGTGAGGTCAATTTTGTACACCTGTTTCATGGTGGCCGGGTTGTCTTTAAGGAAATCGCCATCGCGCTCCAGCACCAGGAAAGACGTTGCACTTAAAGCTTTAATGGCTGAGTTGGAGTTTTGTTTAAGCTCTTGCTTGTAAAGGTACTGACCAATGGCACCTGTCTCCAGGTTTACTGTCACTATGCGAGTGATAGTTGATTTGTTAACACTGGAGTTAGGGTTGGACATGGTGGATTGCATAATTCCCACCAGGGTTTTCTCATCGGGCGTAATGGTTAAGCCTTCCATGCCGCGATTGGCGCGACGCTTGGCAAATTCGGCAGGCAGGTTGTAAATATCGCGGCTATCGGCACTAAAGGGATTGATGCGGCCAATTTCTTTACCGTCCGCGTCGTAATGAACCATGTGCGGGCCGTATTCATCACTCACCCAGAAGGTGCCGTCACTCAGGGCTACCAGACCCTCGGAGTCCAGTCCGTAGTCGTCGGTTTTAGCAGGGTTGGTATCCGCGTCATAGGGCTGATCGGGATCAACGCGAATAACTTCACCGTTAGCGTCGTAAGGGATTTCGCTGGTGCCGCCCAAGGTGGCAGAGTTTGGCAAGCCGGTGATGGGAGTGCCGTCGGGGCGCTTCAGCAAAATGGTTTGCTTTTGTACTATACCGCCGTTGGCCTGGATCTCAAACAGACCGATGCGCGGTGTGTAATCCGGAACCGGAAACATTTTGCCCGCGCCCTGGCTGCCGGTGTAATCGGCGTTGGGGCCGCGGTCGGTAATCGCATAAAACTGCATGGGGTTGGCCGGGTTGCGATCCATATCCGAGCCATAACCACCGTTGCGGATTTCAAAGGTAGAACCGGGAATCGCGCTATTTTCCAAATCATTGCGCAGTACCGAGTAGGGCAGAGCAACACCGCTGGTGCCAAAGGTATCGGGATTACACAGGTAGGAGGTTTTGGTGACTTCGGTGGATTCCAAAGTGCCGTTGCTGTCCAGGTCCAAACCCGAGTCCACCTGAATACCACCGAGCCAGCAGTTGGCATTGCCAGTTGCGAGATTGGTTTGGTTTACCAGGCTATTCAGCCCATTTGAGCCATTGGAACCGTTAGTACCATTGGTGCCGTTTTTGCCATCATCGCCTGAACCGCAGGCAGTAAGCACCAAGGCCGACAGGCTGAGCGCGAGCAGGTTGAGTTTGTTCATTGGGGTGATCCTTATAACTTTTGTTAGGATCACGCAGCCTAGGCTGAGCTTATGACATTAATCTGACCAATATATGGCAAAAAGATTAATTTACACGCCGTTAGCCTAATTTACGCGCCGTTAGCCAAATTTACACGCCGTTAGTCATTGG
>CBINKF010000363.1:0-4006 GCA_966251115.1 uncultured Cellvibrio sp. | reverse complement strand
GCGCCAGGGCGGCAGCACTATCACCCAGCAGCTGGTAAAAAACTTTTACCTGTCTAACGAGCAGAGTTTGTTCCATCGCAAAATTCCCGAGGCCATGATGGCGCTATTGCTGGAGCTGCACTACAGCAAATCGGAAATCCTCGAAACCTACATCAATGAAGTCTTTTTAGGGCAGGCGGGCAATCGCGCTATCCACGGTTTTGCGCTGGCTTCCCAACATTATTTCCGCCAGCCACTGCAGGAGCTGAACACCCAGGAGGTGGCGCTGCTGGTGGGGCTGGTTAAAGGCGCCTCCTATTACAACCCCTGGCGCCATCCGGAGCGCGCCAAAGAGCGACGCACTGTGGTACTGGGGGTGATGAAAGATGAAGGCCTGATTACCGAGCCGCAGATGAAAGCTGCCCAGGCCGCGCCCCTGGGGGTAGTGGCGGAGGGCCAGGCAGGGATAACCACCTTTCCGGCGTTTATGGATCTGGTCAAGCGCCAGTTGAGTGAATCCTACGCGGAGGAAGACCTGCGCACCGAAGGGCTGCGAATTTTTACCACTTTATCGCCCAGCGTGCCGCGCCGCGCCGAGCAGGCTTTGCAAAATCGTGTCGCGCAGTTGGCCAAGGGCTACAAGGTGCCGGATTTACAGGGCGGCCTGATCGTGAGTTCAGTGGGCAGCGGCGAGATTCTCGCCCTGGTGGGCGACCGCGACCCGCGCTTTAACGGCTTTAACCGCGCCCTGGATGCCAAGCGTCAAGTCGGTTCGCTGATGAAACCTTTTGTGTATTTATCGGCGCTGGAGATCCCGCAAAAGTACAATCTGGGCAGCATTATCAGTGATGATCCGGTGAGCTATAAATCCGGCGGCGAGTGGTGGGCACCGCAAAATGCCGATAAACAAAACCATGGCGATGTACCGCTCTATATTGGATTGGCGCACTCCTACAACCAGGCCACCGCGCGCCTGGGGATGACCCTGGGGCTTAGCCGGGTGATTAAAACTCTGCGCGCGGCCGGTTATAGTGGCGACGTGCCCGAAGTGCCTGCAATTTTGTTGGGTTCGGTGGAAATGTCGCCCTTTGAAGTCTCCGAGGTCTACCACACTATTGCCGCCGACGGTGTGTACACGCCCCTGCACGCCATACGCGAAGTGTTAACGGCCGATGGCAAACCGCTCAAGCGCTACCCACTGGAGCTGGAGCAGCGCTTTGCTCCCGAATCCATCTTCCAACTGCAATTCGCCATGCAAAAGGTGATGCGCGAGGGCACGGCGCGCAGCGCCTACCTGCAACTGCCTTCGGATTTGATACTCGCGGGTAAAACCGGCACCACCAACGATCAGCGCGATAGTTGGTTTGCCGGATTTAGCGGCGAACACCTGGCGGTGGCCTGGGTGGGACGCGACAACAACCAGCAGACTCCCTTTAGCGGCGCCACAGGGGCGTTGCAAGTGTGGACAGACCTGTTCAAACAACTGCCCACCCGCAGCCTGGAAACAGAACCGCCGGCGGGAATCAGCATGGAATGGCTGGATAGCAAAACCGGCAAGTTAAGTGCTGAAGGTTGCGAAAATGCCGTGGAATTGCCAGTGCGTGAGGACTTTAAACCCCTGGATACCTCCGACTGCGTATCCGAGAGCCCGCTCCAAAACTGGTGGCAGAAGCTGGTGAATTAGCGCCAGTCAGCACCAGGCCTTACTTGTATGCTTTAGCACCTCCACCGGCGACCTCGGTGGGGTGCCTTATCACCTCAGGCAATAAAAATATCTCGGCGCTGAATCCGAAGCTCTCTAGACTGTGTCTTAGTTTATGAGTGCGGGTTGTAGAAACATTTCAACCCACGAATTTAGCCACGAGGTTTAACCTATGTCTTTCCCAGCAATTATTTCCCGTCTGGCGGCTGGTGTGCTGATCCTGAGTATGGCTCAGGCCTATGCTGTCGAACTCAAGGGCAAGCCTGTGCCGCTGGGCGATAGCGACCAGGCGCTGGAACTGTCGAGCAACTCGGCTTCCCTGCCGCCACCTGCCGCGCCCGAAACCCTGCCTGCACCCGAGATTGCGCCAGAAGTTGCGTCTGAGGCTGCACCAATGGACCCACAGCTGCAGGCGCAAAGCGAAAAGCTGAAAGCCCAGGGCGAAGAACTTAAAGCCCACAGCGAAGAGCTGATTCGCCTTAATGGTCGCGACATCCAGCTGACCGATGAGCAGTTGGAAAACCTCTGGACCCAGCACATAGGCCCGGAAATAGGGCGGGCGCTCCATGAGGTGGATGGCGAATCGCTCAGCTCGGCGGTGATGGTGCCCTTTATCGTGTTCTTCTTTTTATTCGGCTGCCCGACCCTGATTGTGATTACCCTGATGGTGTTGCGTCACCGCGCCAAGGGACGTCATCTGCAAAATCTCAACACCAATATCGACAAGCTCTTAGCCGCAGGACGCGATATTCCCCTGGAATTGCTGCGCGGTGATGACCCCAAGGGGCCGGAAGACAACTCCGGCCTGAATAAGGGCATTATGAATATCGGTCTGGGCCTGGGCTTGCTGGTTTTCCTCACGGTTATTTCTGGTTTTGATGTAGGGGCGCTGAGTTTTATCCTGATCGGTATGGGAGTATCGCGCGTCATTATCTGGAAGCTCTCGCAAAAGAAACCCATTGAACAGGAATTTCAGGGCTAAGCCAGATGTCGCCTTCCGATCAGGAATTAATTGCGCGCACCCTGGGGCGCAAGGATCAGCATGCCTTCGCGCAGCTGGTTTTGCGCTACCAGTCGCAGGTTCGCACCTGGGCGCGTCGCCTCTGTGATGGCGACGCGCACCTGGCTGACGACCTGGCGCAGGAGACTTTTATCAAGGCCTATGGCGCCCTGGGTGCCTTTCGCGCCGAAGCCAAGTTCTCCACCTGGTTGTATCGCATTGCCTTCAACATTGCCGCCAACCGCTGGCGCAGCAAAAAAATCCAGTGGTGTGAACTGGACGATAACGAAGAGATAGAGGCGGATCTCTGCAGCCTGAAACAGTTTGACGCCCAGCGCGATGTGGGCGAAGCCATGGCGCAGCTCAGCCAGGGCCAGCAGCTGGCAATCAGGCTATGCTATGAAGACGGCTTTTCCCACGATGAAGCCGCGAGTATTATGGGGGTGCCGCTGGGCACGGTTAAAACCCATATACTGCGCGGCAAGCAAAAACTGCAACAGCTCCTCGCCGCCTGGCAGGACAGGTTGCCGGAATAAAGGTATTTGACTATGCACACTGAATCTTCTTTTGATGCCTTTTTGGCAAAACAGCTCAGGGCAGAGAGTGAATATCTGGACGATAACGGCTTTAGCTCCCAGGTAATGGCCAATTTACCGGCCGAACCCAGGGTTAACCCGCTGCTCAAACAGTTAATTTTCTGGTTGCCGCTGGTGGCGATCAGCCTGTTGGTTTTACAGGTTTTCCCCTGGCGCGATACCCTGCGCCCGGTTTATGCCTGGGCGCTCAGCTTAGGGCCTATCGCTCTGGTGCAGCTGGCGGGTATCAGCTTTTTTGCCCTGTGTCTTGCCTGGGTTCTGTTTAGCCTTAAACGCAATCTTAGCGATTAACTCTGTTCCTTACGGGCATATAATTTCCTACTCATTGCACAACTCCGGTAGAATGCCGCGCTCTTTTTGAGCGATTCCCCCGCTTTAATCCTATTTACTCAGATTCCAGAGAACCAGCCCGTGATATCCACCGCTAATATCACCATGCAATTTGGTGCCAAGCCGCTTTTTGAAAATGTCTCCGTCAAGTTTAACAACGGCAATCGCTACGGCCTGATTGGCGCCAATGGCTGCGGCAAATCCACCTTTATGAAAATCCTCGGCCGCGACCTGGAGCCAAGTGCCGGCCAGGTGATGCTGGAGCCGAACATGCGCCTGGGCAAGCTCAAGCAGGACCAGTTCGCCTACGAGGAATACACAGTGCTGGACACGGTGATCATGGGGCACAGCGAACTATGGGCCGTTAAGGCAGAGCGCGATCGCATCTAAAGCCTGCCG
>CBINKF010000362.1:0-4011 GCA_966251115.1 uncultured Cellvibrio sp. | reverse complement strand
CTGAGCAACATCATCACCGCCACTGCAAACACCATAATTTGGATCAGGGTCTGGCCACGGCGGCGCGCCAGGCTGGCAAGCGCCAAGCGCCAAAACCCACCCAAATTCGCGGCGGCGCGCCTGGCAAACGCGAGCAATCCCCAGGCGAGAACACTGGCAGTGGCGATAACCACCAATAGGCTGGCAGAGAGGCTGAAGGCCAATTGCCAATCGTGACTAAACAGCAAAACCAGCAGCACAATAGCCACTAAGGCAACAGCCCCCTGAGCAACTAGTTGAGTATTTTTTACCGTTATTTCGCGGCGCAATATTTTTAGTGGCGGCACTGCGGGCAAAAACCACAGCGGCGGCAAGGCAAAACACAAAAGGCAAATAATACCGCTGCTGAAACTCAACACATAGGGTGCCCAACTGGTTGCCCCCAAACTAAAGTGGTAGAGATATTTCACCAGGGCAGCAACTGCCAGCTGCAATAATTCCCCCAGTATCAATCCAAGCGCAGCAGCAATAAAACCCAGCAGCAGCAATTGCCCAAAATACAAAGCGCGCACGCGCCCTTTGCTCAGGCCAAGGCTTTTCATCAAGGCGACTTGATCGGTATGGCGGCGAGCAAATTGCCCTGCGCAGATCGCAATTGCCACTCCTGCAAGCAAGAGTGCAATTACCGCAGCAAGCAGTAAAAATTTGCGCCCGGTATCCAGGGTTCGCCCCAAGCGCTCCTGCGCCGATTGAATATCCAGCAATCGCTGGTGAGGCCCTAACCTGGGCTTTAAATCATCTACAAACTGTTTAAGCTGCATTTGATTATCCGCCGCCAGAAGCCAGAGGTATTCAATGCGGCTTCCCGGTTGGATAACCTGGGTGGCAGGCAGATCCGCCAAGCTCATTAACACCCGCGCGCCAAATAAACTTATCTGACTGGCGCCGTCGGGTTCGCGAATTAGCACACGCGTCACGCGCAAACGTTTTTCGCCCACGGCGATTTCATCGCCAAGGTGAATATTCAGTAGCGGTAGCAAGCGCGAATCCACCCAGGCTTCGCCAGGTGCGGGGCCGCTTGGAGCAATTTGAATCTCCGCCGGATCAACAGCAAACGGAATGTGGCTGGTTTCGAATTGGCCGCGCAATGGGTAGCTGGAGTCCACGGCCTTAACTGCCGCCAACTGCATTTCATCGCCCGCGTAAACCATCGACGAAAACTGCGCGGCACGGCTGGTTTTGAGCTTTGCGTTTCGAGCTTCGGTATCCCATGCTAGCGGTTGCATTTGCGAGCCGCGCACCAGATAGTCTGCGCCGAGCAAACTATTGCTTTGCGAGGTGAGCGTCGCCTCAAGGCGATCGGTAAATATTGCTATACCGCTAAGTACCGCCACGGCCAGGACCAATGACAAACCAAGCAGTTTTAATTCGCCCCCGCGCCAGTTGCGCGCGAGCATGTTAACTACCAGCATAAATTACTCCCGCCCACTGACCAGTGCGCCGGCCGCCAGCTCAATACGCCGCTGGCACCGCTGCGCCAGACGCTCTTCGTGGGTAATTAAAATAAGTGTGGTTCCCTCCGAGCGGTTCAACTCAAATAACAACTCGATAATTTTTTCACCCGTGTGTGTGTCCAAATTGCCCGTCGGTTCGTCGGCAAATAGCACTTGGGGCTTAGAGGCAAAGGCGCGCGCAATGGCCACGCGCTGTTGCTCGCCGCCGGAAAGCTGCTGCGGATAATGTTGCAAACGGGACTGCAAACCCACGCGAGTTAAAAAGGCGATGGCCTGATCGCGCGCGTTTTTTTCACCGCGCAATTCCAGGGGCAACATAACGTTTTCCAGGGCAGTAAGGCCCGGCAATAATTGAAATGATTGAAAAATAAAACCTACTGTTTGAGCTCTAACCCTGGCCCTGCCCTCTTCATCCATAGTTGACAGGCACTGGCCGCGAATAAAAACCTGGCCGCTGCTGGGAACATCCAGGCCCGCGAGAATTCCAAGCAGCGTAGACTTGCCCGAACCAGAGGCACCGGTAATCGCCAGCGATTCGCCCTGCGCAACCTGCAAGCTGATGGGTTGTAATATCTCCAGGTCGCCCTCAAATGTAGCGACATGCTTGGTGACTGCACGCGCCTCCACCATAGCGCTTGTTTGCGAGGTCTTGGTAGCCTGCGCATCCAATGGGGTGTGTTTAGCCATTTGAGTTTGCGTAGCCAATTGCGACATAGTCATTTACTCTGTTAATTTCCGGTCCAGTGTATCTGGGGAGTTATTGTGCGTATTAAACTTTACTTGTATTTACTCCTGACAATTGTCACCAATGCACTGCTAGCACCAGGCATCAGTGCGCAGACGCCGGTGACAAAAATTCTGCTGATGGGCGACAGCCTGAGCGCCGGCTATGGCATGCAGCTGGAGCAAGCCTGGCCCAGTTTATTGCAGCAAAAGTTAAAACAGGATTCACACTGGCAACTGATCAATGCCAGTGTGAGCGGTGAAACCAGCAGCGGTGGTAAAGCGCGCTTGCCGGCACTGTTAAAAGAACATCAACCTGCCATAGTGGTTTTGGAATTGGGCGGCAATGATGGCCTGCGCGGACAGCCGTTAAAGCTGTTGCAAACAAACTTACAAGCCATGATCGATGCAAGCAAAGCCAGCGGCGCCCAGGTGGTGTTAGTGGGCATGCAAATTCCCCCTAACTATGGCGCTCGCTATACCAAAGAGTTTGCACAAACCTATAGCGACCTGGCGCAGACCAACCAGCTTCCGCTAGTGCCGTTTTTATTGCAAGGCGTTGCCACTCACCCGGAGTTAATGCAGAAAGATGGCATACACGCGGCGCCAATTGCGCAAGCGCAATTGCTCAATAATGTCTGGCCAGTTTTAGAACCGCTGCTGCAGGCACATCAGGCTGGCTCTAAATAATCCACCAGCAATTGCAAGCTGGTATTGCCGCGAAACTCGTTGATATCCAGTTTAAACGCGGCGCGCACTTTTTGAATTTGCGCGTTTGGCCAGATTTTTGGGTCGATATTAAACGCGATGGCATCCACCAGCTGCTGCCCGGCAGGGTCGATGGCGAGGGTCATTTTGAGGTGTTTTTCTCCTACCAGTTTTTGTTGCAGTAACAAAAACTCACCATCAAACACCGGCTCGGGAAAATGCTGGCCCCAGGGGCCAGCCTCGCGCACCTGCGCGGCATTATTCAAATTAAATTCCTGCGGAGTTAATGCGCCGTCACTGACAATCACCGCCTGCAGGTCCTCCTCACTCAGCTGGCGGCGCACCTCCTCATCAAAGGCCTGCGCAAAGGCATCAAAATTTTCTCGCGCCAGGCTCATGCCTGCCGCCATGGCGTGACCGCCAAATTTTTGCAGCAATTCCGGGTGACGCGCGGCGACCGCGTCCAGCGCGTCGCGAATATGCAGCCCCGGGACTGAGCGCGCCGAACCTTTAATCAAGCCTTCGCCAGCGTCGGCAAACACAATGGTGGGGCGGTGGTAACGGTCTTTGATACGCGAGGCCAAAATCCCAATCACGCCCTGGTGCCATGTATCGTCAAACAGACAGAGGCCCCAAGGTAAGGCGGACTCGTCCGCATTGAGGACTTTTTGCAGCATCGCCAGGGCCTCCTGCTGCATACCGGTTTCTATGGCTTTGCGGTCGCGATTAAGCTCGTCCAGCTGGGCAGCCATTTCGCGCGCCAAGGCTTGGCTTTCGCACAGCAAACACTGGATTCCCAAGGACATATCGTCCAGGCGCCCGGCCGCATTAAGGCGTGGCCCCAAAGCAAATCCCAGGTCCGCCGCCACCAGGCGCTCCGCTTTGCGCCCCGCCACCTCCAGCATGGCCAGAATGCCCGGCCGCGCCACACCGGCACGCATGCGCGCCAGGCCCTGGGCCACCAGAATGCGATTGTTGTAATCGAGCGGCACTACGTCGGCAACCGTACCCAAGGCAACCAGATCCAAAAAAGTGGCCATATTTGGCTCTTTGATACCGCTCTCGGCAAACCAGCCCATATCGCGCA
>CBINKF010000361.1:0-4035 GCA_966251115.1 uncultured Cellvibrio sp. | reverse complement strand
GTGTCATTATCTGTAGTCTCCGCATAACACAGGAATGATCCCTCCGCGTTGGGAACCCCTTGGGTGGTGCCAACGTTGACAGTCCCTGAGTTCTGAGTGGCGGTAATGGAATAGGTTACATGGCGGCCATCAATCACCCATTGCTTTACATGGTTCTCTACATAATTTAAGTGGTCGCCGTTAGCATGGCCGGTGATGGGAAACAGGTTGGGGGCTACATTAGGGCCGCCGAGGTTGGCATTAAGTAAGTGGCCGCGCACCCAGGACTTGCTGCCGGGGTTCCAATAATGTTTAAGGCTGTCGTACATATCTTTTTGAAAGTTAGAGTCTGCATCGCCACCTTTAATGGGTTCCGTTGGGTCAAGGTTGGCGGTCATGGTGCCACCTACCTCCTTGGTTTTTACCTGACTGTCATCCTTGTCCATGTAGGAAAAATTTTGCGAGCTCCAGTTTACAGTGGTTTTAAGTTGCGCCGTCGCTGCCAGCTGCATGGCTTTTTGCTGATCCAGCTGCGCGTGTGTACTTTTGCGGTTGTCCGCAAATTTAGGCGTGACAACTTTTGAGACTGGTTCAGCTTGACGGCTTTGGCGATGGTCGTGGCTATAGCGCATAGGTAATTAATCAAAGTTAGTTCATTTCAACACGCTGCTAAATATTACCTGGCTGAGTTGTATAGTGACCTGGTTGTTGATCGTTCCAGTTAGTAAGGCCCTTGCCTCGTTCGCCCCATCCAGGTGGCAAGTCTCTCGTTAAAAATCTCATGCTTGGATTTACATGTTCTTGGTAGCCGCCATCACCGGGTGTTCCAGGTTCGGGTAAGGAGGTGATAGTTGCCTCGGCAAAAGGCGCGGGTTGCGTTAAGTCGATTGCCTGGTTAGTGGGGTCATATACCCAGGAGTGGCATTTAAATTCGGCCTTGCCTTGAAGTGAGGTGTCTGCGTCGTATTCAGAATTGACATCTACCTGATACATAACCCCTACATTGTTAGCTATGGCTTGCTTTAAATAGTTTTCCACAAAGAGTTGATGGTGCGTATTGGCCCTGGAGGTAATGGGGAACATATTCGTGGCAATGCCTGGGCCGCCCAGTTGGCCATTCATTAAATGGCCGCGTTTCATCGAGCGAAAGTCTTTGGTGTTTTTGAGATAGTCCATCAATCCTGATTGCTCATCATCCCCTGGGGCAGAACCGTTGATAGGTGTGCCTGGATCTAACGTTGCTCTCATGGAGCGACCCACGGTTTCGCTCTGGGTTTGATTGTTGTATTGGTAGTTTGCAGAGGTGGTGTTAACGGAGGACGCCTGAACGCAGCTTGTGGCTCCGCTGTTTAGTTCAGAATTTTTTTTTAATTGGGCTCCCTCTGTGGAACCCAGTGCGTTCGCTTTTGCGCCCATGACGTCAGCTTCGTGCTCCAGCCCCGGGTCGTCGTTAACGGGGACACTCGCTTTCATTTGCATGGTGGGCTTTACGCGCCCTTGGGCCTGCTGGACAACATGCCAGGCCTCGTGGGGCAAGTGTTGCTCCTGGCCGGGAGCAACGTGAATGTCGGTGCCCTGGGCGTAAGCATGGGCATTAAGCTGGGCGGGTTTGTCAGAGTTGTAGTGGACTTTGACGTTATCCATACTCATGCCCGATAGAGATTCGATGCCGGATTTAAGTTGGTTGGGCAGGCCAGTGTTATTGGCTTTTTCCTGACGTTGTACTGGGCTCGCATCCATCGCTTTGGTTTGAGTCGGTAATTCTTCTTCCTGGTCGCTCGCCAATTGAGTGGTTATCGCTTTCGCCTGCGCAGTTTCAAGCTCTTCATCGGCGGCGCGCTGGGCGGTGAATTTTCCCTGTGCCGGCAGCTCCTCCTCCAAGGCCTCTTCGCGCTGAACAGGTTTACTATTCAGCAGCGATTGCTTCATCTGCGATTGTTTCATCAGCGATTGTTGCTTAAGTTGGGCCAGGGTGGAGTTGCGCTGATCAACAAATTTGGGCGAGACGATTTTGCTGCCAGATGGTTCCTGTGGCGAGTTTTCCTTGGCGCGTGTTTGACGGCTGTAGCTCATAACCTGGCTCCTGGCAATTCCTTCGGGTAATGGGTTGAGTAAAGTGTAAAACCTGCACAATTGCAATAGTCACAGGGTGTCTTGCGCGCAATACGGGAGTAAATGACCTCAATATTTGTTGGCACTATATTCTTCACTCTGACGAGTTGGTGTCATTTTTTGCCCCTCTGCCGGGTGTTGGTGCTGGTTGTTTTTGATGCGCGAGCAAATTGCGGTTGGGAATCGGTTGGCGCAATGCTTTAACTGCGTTAATGGCGGCGCGCGCAGTAAGTCCGATAATCACCAGACTTAACAGGCTGGAATAAGTAAATAATTTAAATACCGGGTCCTCAATTAATAAGTAGATCCATAAACATAAGGGTGGCACTAAAACTGCCAATACAGTCAATGGATGAGGTAGCCAACTGAGTAGACTCGGCAGATGACGACACTGGTGGGGAAAAATATAAAACACGAATAGCAAATAAACCAAAGCCAATATCAGCCAAAGGTTCATTAGCGAAATAAGCTCCCAGCGGTAGACGCAGAGTTTTGATGTCCACAGCGACTCATCAAATCCCGGCGCAAAATTATCGCCTATATATTTATCAAAGTAGGCATACTCTTTTAGCCCGGTTGGTGTAATCGGCCAGAATCCGCCGCCACCAAAACTTTCGTGAATATAGGACAACTCCTTGGTGCGTTCATCAATCGCATAGGGATTGCCATCGGCGCCAGTGTCGGAGGTGTCGCTAATATTGGTGTAGTCGTTAATCATCATCGGCACTATGAGATTGCGTGCCTTGCTGGAGGTAATCGCATAGATCTCATCGAGCGAACTGTAATAAGGTGGGGCCATTAACAGTATGGCGAGTGAGTGCGCTTGTTCCTGCATATCTACAATCGATAGGTTTTCATTTGTGTATTTCTGCATCTTGAACAGATGAAGGATGTTGCCATAGCGAAAGACGCCACTGTCGCCGGTAAAATCAGCTTGGTTAATCAGCAAATTGAGAAAGGTATGGTGTTTTATGCTGTGTGAACTGTTGCGTGAGTTATCCAGTGCATCCAGTTCCGATTTTAGCTGACTAAAAAATTCATTGAATGCTTTTTGGGCTGAATCGGTTTTTGGGTAGTTGGTAAAATACAGGGTAATTCCATCGCCATTGATGGGGTGGTCACTGGCACCCAGGCTCAGGATAGGGCTCAGTTTAGCTTGTGGTGAAGTTAACTCCGTTGCGATAAATTTAAGCAAGTTAATTTTTAAGTTGGTAAAAAAACTTTGCAATTGTGCGTCTTTTGGGTTGGAGTCTTCGTCGCTGTATTGGCTCCAATCCTTTTGTATAACCCAGTCTACTTTGCCACCATAGCGGCGCGCGGATTCAATAAAGGCTTTAAAGCCGCTGCTGTTGTTATTTACCAGGCTCGTTAATTGACTGGTTGCATTAATTTGCAGCAGTTGTCCCGCATCGTTTGCACTTAGGCCAAAATATGCCACGCGCGAAAAGGTGCTGAAATCGTAGGTTTGCACCTGATCGGTCGTTTTCCAATAGGGATAAATGCCATAGGCAATAGTCGCAGTTTCATGGGGCACACAGCCACAGTCACCGCCGTCCCATTGAATAGGTTGGGGCTGGTAGGCGGGCATATCCTCGCGATAAATGCCTTCAATTAACTGGCGCAGGGAGTGGTTATAGTCCTCACTCATAGCGGCATAGGAGTCTTCACTACACAGCTTATTGCTGTGGGCGTTTGCCATACTCGCTGGCAACAGGTGCTTTAATTGTTCGTCCAGTGCTTGTTTGGCTTTTTCATCCAGCAGTTGGATATGACGATCCATGGTGTTGGATTTATCCAGGCGGCAAAGCCCCAAGCCTTTGATTAATTTATTTTGAATGGCCAGATGCAGTAACTCACCTTCGGGATACTCCAGATCCTGTAATCCCCGCAGGAGATGAATTATTTCCGGTGGCAGCGGCAGTGGTTCATGCAGGGCTTGCTCCA
>CBINKF010000360.1:0-4045 GCA_966251115.1 uncultured Cellvibrio sp. | reverse complement strand
CCGCGTCTCGAGTTCCTTCTGGACGCGGATGGACTGGAGGGCGAGCGCGCCCTGCAGATGGCTAATTCGCAAAAGGTCTTTTTGGCGGTGCTGACCCCAGCGCAAAAGCAAAAGCTGGAGATGATAAAATCCGAGCGCGAGGAAAAAATGAAAGCGCGTATGAATAAACACCATCAATTCCATAAGGAGTCCAGCGAGTCCTGATGGTGAGGGCGCGGATTTTCTCACTAATAACTGGCCGGGCTTGCACCGGCCAGTTATTGTTGGGAAAATCCGCGCCTGAAATTTTACTGATTCCCCGAGGTTGCTGTGGCCAAGATAGGTCTGTTTTTTGGTAGTGATGAAGGCAATACCGAGCGCGTTGCCTATCGTATCCAGGCGCGTTTTGGCGCAGATGTTGTGGATGTAAAGGATATTGCCGACGTAACCCAATTGGATTTTGCCCATTACGACAAAATTATCCTCGGTATCCCCACCTGGGATTTTGGCCAGATCCAATCGGATTGGGAGGAGTTTTGGGGCGATATCGGCCAGGTGGATTTCACTGGCAAACAGGTGGCGCTATACGGGCTGGGCGATCAGTTTGGCTATGGCGATTACTTTCTGGATGCCATGGGTATGCTCCATGATGTGATTATCCAAAACGGCCCGGATATAGTTGGCTACTGGTCCACCGAGGGCTATGAGTTTGAAGCATCCAAGGCGCAAATTCCCGGTCAAAACCTGTTTGTGGGCCTGGCCCTGGATGAAGACCAGCAGGAGCATTTAAGCGCTGATCGCCTCAATCGCTGGTGTGCACAGATTAACGAAGAGTTTGGCTTGGAATTACCGCTTGCCGCCCTGGCCGATTAAACGTTTTACTCATCGAGTTCGCAAAACAAAAGCGCCCTTGGGCGCTTTTGTTTTATCGGTGATCTGGTTGCCAAGTTAACGCTGGGGGATTAAGCCTCAGCAACAAACACCGCGCGAATCGGGGCAGGGTGTCCCTCGGCAGTTTTACTGGGGTCTGTGGGGTCGAGGAATTCCCGCAGCGAGTGAAACCGCATCCAGTGGGTCGAGCGCTGCTCTTCAACCGTTGTGGGACAAACGTCTACCACCCGTGGATTTTTAAAGCCCATCTTGCGCATCCACCCCAAGAGTGTTTCGCAACTGGGCAAAAACCAGACGTTGTTCATCATCGCGTAACGACCCTCGGGAACCAGCACCTCCCCCAATTTGCCGTCAATCACCAGGGTTTCCAGCACCAGCTGTCCGCCCGGCTTGAGGGTGTTTTTCAGCTCCAGCAAATGCTCCATGGGTGCGCGGCGGTGATAGAAAACCCCCATCGAAAACACTGTGTCAAAGGCCTGCAGTTTTTCCGGCAAATCCTCGATGCCCAAGGGCAATACATCAATGGGATGGATGCCTCCGACCAACTGTTTAATCATGTGAAACTGCACCACAAAACGCGGCGATGGGTCTATGCCAATGACGCGCCTGGCACCAGCGCCGAGCATGCGCCAGCAGTGGTAGCCATTGCCACAGCCAACGTCGAGAATCAATCGATTGCTGAGTGGTGCCAGATGCGGTAACACCCGGTCCCACTTCCAGTCGGAGCGCCATTCGGTATCCAGGTGAATACCGTGAATATGGTAAGGGCCTTTACGCCAGGGAATCAGTTCCTCCAACACAGATTGCAGTTGCTCGCGAGTGCTTTGGCTGCAATCTGCCTCGCCACCTATTTCGACGCGATCAGCCAATTCAAGCTTGCTGGGTGTGATTTGCGGCAGGCGCGCCAGGGAATCCTTCCAGGCCGGTAGGTCGCCAAAGCGCGCCTCACTTAAACCGCGCGCAATCTGCTCGGGGAGCAGGTCGGCCCAGCGTTGTAATTGGGTACCTTGGAGGGCAGCTATCAGGTCTGGGTAATCAAAGCGGGACACGGGAAATCTCTGGCAACAGGTTAGGGCGATAAGGTTAATCTATTCAAATAACGGGTATTGGCCCGTTTGATTTATTTGAGTGCGATTATCGATGCAAAATTAAAGCATTGAAACCAGATATCGACACTGTGAAAACCTGCGTCGCGCAGGCGCCGGCGGTGAACAGCCAGGGTTTCGGGGATCAGGTAGTTTTCGATAGCGCTGCGTTTCTGTGCTATTTCCAAATCGGAGTAACCGTTGGCGCGTTTGAAGTTGTGATGCAAGTCGATCATCAATTGCTCGTGGGAAGCATCCTCGAACGCCAGTTTTTCCGAGAGGATAAGCACACCGCCAGGGCGCAGCCCCTGCCAAATATTTTTAAGTACATCCAGGCGCTCTTCCACCGGAATAAATTGCAGGGTGAAATTTAATACCACCACGGACGCATTATCGATAGCCACGCCCTGAATTTGCGCTTCGATCAGCTCCACCGGTATGTCCCCGGTATCGGCTTCCATCACCTGCTGGCAGCGTTTGAGCATGGCGCTGGAGTTGTCCACGCCAATGATTTTGCAATCGCTGGCGTTGATTTTATGACGCATCGCCAGGCTGGCAGCCCCCAGGGAGCAGCCCAGGTCGTAACAGTTGCTGCCGGACTGAGCGTAGCGCTCAGCCAGGGTGCCAATCATATTGATGATGGTGGCATAGCCGGGGACCGAGCGCTTGATCATATCGGGGAAAACATCCACCACCCGCTGATCGAATGCAAAGCGGCTGACGTCTGCCAGCGGGTTGGCGTAAATAGTATCCAGCTTGGAATCTTGCATGGGGGGCTCGGTGGCGCTCGGTAGAGATAGTAAAGCCGCTATTGTAACTGCTGACATTTGTTACAACAAATTTGCCAATTCATAAAAATGTCACATTGAACGCGGATGATCACTAGCTAAATATGAGTTAGCCGTGTGTTGCGAATGTCCCTGCCTAAGCCTTTCGATTTTCACGCCCTCACACTCATGGATTTGAATTTAGCCCAGGACTTTGTCAGCCGTCAGCAGGAACTGCGCCGTATCCTGGAGGGCAAATTATTAACCCCCGTATTCCAGCCGATTATCGCGCTGGAGCAGTCGCGTATTATCGGTTACGAGGCGCTGATTCGCGGCCCCGAAAACAGTTGCCTGCATAAACCCGATGCGCTGTTTGACTGCGCGCGCCAGTCGCGCTTACTGGCGGCACTGGAGTTTGCCTGCCGCGAGGTGTCCTGCGAAAGTTTTGCGGCGCTGGGTTTGCCCGGCAAGTTATTTCTTAACATGTCGCCCATCAGCTTTACCGATAGCCAATATCGCGACGGTGTAACCTTAAAAATTCTCCAGCGGGTTGGCCTCAGCGCTGAGCGCATAGTTTTTGAGCTCACCGAAAGCCAACCCCTGGACGAACTGGAATTGCTGCGTGCCGCCTCTGGCCATTTTCAGCGGCAGGGTTTTGCCGTGGCGCTGGATGACCTGGGCGCCGGTTATGCCGGCCTGAGGGTATGGAGCGAGCTGTGTCCGGATTACGTGAAGATTGATCGCCATTTTATTAGCGGTATAGATCGCGACCCGGTCAAGCGCGAATTTGTACGCGCTATGCTCGATATCGCCCATCGTATTGGCCACAAAGCCATTGCCGAGGGTATAGAGACTGCAGCAGAACTCAGCACTTTAATTGCTTTGGGGGTCGAGTACGCCCAGGGCTATTTTATCGCCCGCCCGGCGCAGCAGCCCTCAACTGAATTTCCCGCACACCTTCAGGCCCTGTGTCGCGGGCGCATTATCCGCCACCAGGATGCGTTTGTGCGCACTGTGGGGGAGCTGGTAGTAGATGCGCAGGTGCTGCACCCGAATACCCCGGCGGAGCAGGTGGTAAAAATGTTCCGCGCCGATGTTCGCCTGACGTCGCTGCCTGTGGTTGAACGCGAACGCGCCTTGGGTATGGTGAGTCGCAGCGAACTGTTAAATATATTTTCGCAGCGTTTTGCCCATGAACTGCACGCCGAAAAACCCATCAGCGAATTTATCAGTCCGCTCTCGGTCAGCGTGGATGTCACCACCGAGCTGAAGGCCCTGGGGCAAACCCTGACCGAGGACCCGCAGCAAAATCTGAGTGTGGAT
>CBINKF010000359.1:0-4060 GCA_966251115.1 uncultured Cellvibrio sp. | reverse complement strand
CAGGCACTGTGCCTTTGATGGCACCCTGGGCAGCGACGAGCTGAGCGACGATGGCAAAGCGGTGGTGATGCAAAACCTGCAGGTGGATTACACCCAACCGATACTGTTCGCCAGTTACAACCCCGGCACGCAATTGCTCACACTCACCGCCTTTGGCTATTACGATGCCTTTCCGCTGCAGGCGCAGGTGACTATCGCCGATGCCACCACCCAGCAGCAACTGGCGAGCTTTAGCGGGCAACTCGATTTGCAAACGGAAAATTCTGATGATGAGTTTGCCTTCTACCATGTCGGTGTTTACAGCAAAACCCTGGCACTGCCGAGCGGCGCCAGCTACTACAGCATGCGTGTGAATTTTAGCGATGCCCTGGGACAAAGCTGGAGTGATGAAGACGCCGTGGTGTTTATCACCGACGAGCAGGCATCAGAGACCAGTCTGGAGGATGATTTTTAACTAACCCAGCGCCCGGATTAAACGCCGGGCGCTTTTTTCTGTGGCTTGGTTTTAGGCGCTTTCAACGCTAAAGCCTCAACCAAAGCTGGCGTTGATTCAGCCAGTGTAACAACCCAAACAGCGCTGCCACGACCAGCAACGAAAATACCAGCGAGGCAATTTGGACGTTGCCAATCCACTGCAGCAAGTGCGTTTGCCCCCAGAGACGAAGGTTGTCCCCTTGGGGTAGCCAGGGCATATCCAGTAACGGGCCGATCAGCCCCGCAAGCACAAACGCCAGCAGCGCATTGGCGCCAAAGGCGCTCAGCAGTCGACCAAAGCCGTTCGCCGGTGCCAGCGCAGCCAGACGCTCGAATAGCACTAGCAACACCAGCGCAATACCGCCGCTAACAAGCGCAAAACTGCTGGTCCAGATTTTTTTAATCAGCGGGAAGCTGGTGCCCCAGACAGCGCCGGCGATAATCAGCAATAGCCCCGCCAAGAGCCAGCGCCCCTGGCGCGTCAGCGAGGGGCCGCGCAGATAACTTTCACCCACCAGCACACCCAGCAGCAGGTTAATACAGGCGGGCAAAGTAGACACCAGGCCCTCGGGGTCGTAGGTCACCTGGCCATCGGTCAGGCCCCAGGGCCAGAGATGGGCCACAGAAAAGAGCTCGCGGTCGAGATAGGCCGGCCAGCTGCCAAGGGAATCATAAGCCGGTGCACTATTGCCCGGCGGAGGCACAAAGCTGAGTAGCAGCCAGTAACCCAGGGCAATGACCATGGCGCAGGCGCCTATCCAAAAGCCGTCAAACATCAACTTGCCGCGCCCATCGACGCTTAAACAAAGCAGCAACAGGCTGGCGCTCAGGCCATAGCAGAGGCCTATACGTTGCAGCACACCCGGCAGGCGCACGTGGGGCCAGTCAAACGCGGGAAAGGCGTTGAGTAGAATTCCCAGGGCAATCAACAGGCATGTGCGCAGGAAAATTTGACGCAGCAGCAGGCGCTTGGGCGTGCCTTCACCCAGGCGCCGCTGCAGCGAGATGGGCAGCGCCAGGCCGACACAAAATAAAAAAGTAGGGAAGATCCAATCAGCCGGGCTAATGCCCGCCCAGGCGGCGTGATCCAGCCAGGAGTAGCGCGCGCTCCAGTCGCCTGGCATGACCACCAGCAACATCCCCAGCACACTTAAACCGCGCAGCCAGTCGAGCGCCAGCCAGCGCCTGGCCGGTGAGGTTTGCGGTTGAATTTGGGCCTGCGCGGACGCTGAATCTTGTAAGGATGCCACAGGGATTTCCTCTTTATTGGGATTGTGGAAATGGCTCTGGGAGAGATTGTCGGGCTCAATCCAGGCGCCGCTCAACCCGCTTGGCGCAAAGGACAAAGCTGGGATAAAACGGCCATTGGCTGAGAAAAAATGGGCCTGCATACACCGTTTGCGCCGTAAAAGTGCCAGTTTGCCCGGCTTATTCGAACCTGGTGCGACGCGACCCAGAGTCGGCTTGCCGAAATTGGCGCTGGTACCGGCGCCTGCGTTCAAAGCTGGCACTGTCAATCGCCTGGGTGGCTATACTGGCGGGTAGCCATTCGTCTCAATCTTGCGCGGAATCCCTCTATGACGTTCAGCGATAAACCCGGCCCCAGCGGTACCCTCACCCTGCAAACCATTACCATGCCCGCCGATACCAATCCCTTTGGCGATATTTTCGGTGGCTGGGTGATGGCGCAAATGGACATCGCCGGCGCCATACACGCCAACGAGGTGGCCCAGGGGCGGGTGACTACCGTTGCCGCCGGCAGCATGCAATTTATGCGGCCGGTTCCGGTGGGGGCGATTATCAGTTGCTACACCTCCACCCTGCACATAGGCAACACCTCCATTCGCGTTAAAGTGGAAGTCTGGGTAAAGGACTTTATGACCCACCAACTCACCCAGGTGACCCAGGGCGAACTGGTTTATGTGGCGCTCGACGAGCAGGGGCGCAAGCGCGCGGTGCTTAAATCCTGATGTAACCCTGATTTTGGCTGGGCTTTTTTGATCATGGCGCACTAAAAATTCGATCATTAGCGCCTTTGCATAACTTGATTAGTGTGTAAAAAAAATTAATAAGCTTTTGATTTAATTAAGTTTAATGATTGTTTGCCGCGCTCCGGGCGGATCTGCCCGCACACTCCGGTCAACTCCCTGTAATGTAATTTATTCTCATTACTGCTAATGTTTTGCATTCGTCATCGACTACTAAGACTACTGAATTTGAGGGCAAAGGATTTGAGGCTGAAAGATTCGCGCACCAGCTTCGGCTGGGTCAGCATAGTTATCCACTGGGTTAGTGCCCTGGCCATAGTGTTTTTGTTTGGCCTGGGGGTGTATATGCGCAGCCTGGGTTACTACGATGCCTGGTATCACAAGGGCCCGGCATTGCATATTAGTGTGGGGCTGCTTTTCGCCGGCTTGATGCTCCTGCGCCTGGTGTGGCGCGCGGGCAATCCGCTCCCCGACGATCTGAGCGCAAATCGTCTGCAAAACCTGGCCGCCAAGCTGATTAAATGGGCGTTTTATCTACTTATTCTGGTGGTGCTGGTTAGTGGCTACATGATCACCACCGCAGAAGGTGAAGCGGCAGATGTATTTGGCTGGTTTGCCATTCCCCCGCTGAGCGATTTTTCTGGCGATACCGTGGACCTGGCGGGCAAGCTGCACAAGTATTTGGCCTGGCTGATTATCGGCCTGGCGATAGTCCACAGCCTGGCGGCGCTTTATCACCACTTTGTCAAACGCGATCGCACGCTGATACGCATGCTCAAACCTTAACCCTCCATCTTTTTAATCAACGAGATAAATTCCAAGGAGCAAACCATGTTAAAAAAATCCCTGCTTGCACTCTCTGTTGCCAGTATTGGCCTGGTCAGCCTGCCGAGCCTGGCGGCCGACTACGCCATAGACATCAAGGGCGCCCACGCCTCCATCAACTTTGCCGTTAAACACCTGGGTTACAGCGTGCTGACAGGTCGTTTCGATAAGTTTGACGGCGACTTTAGCTACGACGCCGCCAAGCCGGAGGCGAGCAAAATCAGCGTGACTATCGACACCAGCAGCGTTAACTCCAACCACGCCGAGCGCGACAAGCATTTGCGCAGCGGCGACTTCCTCGAAGTGGACAAATATCCGCAAGCCACTTTTGTGAGCAAGCAAGTGGTAGTGGGCAGCGATAAAAACCATTTTGATCTGGTGGGCGATTTAACCCTGCACGGTGTGACCAAAAGCGTCACTATCGCGGTGCAAAAAATCGGTGAAGGCAAAGACCCCTGGGGCGGTTACCGCGCCGGCTTCCAAGGCGAAACCGAAATTAATATGCGCGACTTCAATATCAAAATGGACCTGGGCCCAGCCTCGCAAACTGTTAAGCTGGAACTGAATGTGGAAGGCGTTAAAAAATAATTTTGCTGAGATTCAAGCAATAAAAAAGGCGAAGCTGTTATGGCTTCGCCTTTTTTATTACTGAGCTTAATTTCTTTCCAATTCTTGCATCTGTCCCTGAAGCATCCGAATTAGCTGCGCTAGCTTAAACGGCTTTTTTGCGGCGAATCAATACCAGGCCAGCCAGGCCAATCAGCATCAGCACC
>CBINKF010000358.1:0-4065 GCA_966251115.1 uncultured Cellvibrio sp. | reverse complement strand
CTGGAGATCAAACGCGGCGTACCTTGTGCAACACTGCTGGAGCTACTGGTCACACTTGAGCTGCTGGAGCTAACCACCACGGACGAACTGCTTGAACTGCTAGAACTGCTTGAACTGCTTGAACTGCTCGACGCAATCGAACTCACCGAAGATGCACTGGAGCTAGAGGCCGAGGAAGATCCACCCGGACGCGGGCCCATTACACAGTTGGTGCAGTTGAGTACAAAGCCAGGTTGCAGGAAGTACAAATCGGTATAGGCGATATTGCTCATGTACAGATCATTAACGGTAATTGACCCGTTATTGGTGTAAGAGTAAATCGCGGAGCCTTTGTGCTGACCGGCAAAGCGCGACGTGGTTACACCATCCAGACCTGTGCCATTAATCACAATGTCATTGAACACGATATTTTGGAAACCACCGCCGTAACCCAATTGAATGGCGTCGCGCTGGCTGTTGTAAATATCCACGTGTTCAACCAGCAGGTTTTTAATCGGATCGCTCGAGGCCTCCAAATCTATTGCACCGCGCTCGCCGTGATACAAATCCTTACTGGTGCCGGCATTAATCATGGTGTTGTTGCTGAAGGTAATGCCAGTGTTATTTTGGAAGTGATACCCGGGGAATACGGTGTTCATGCGGAAGCCGGAACCACCCACTATATCCACAATTAAATTGTTGGTGGCCTTGTGGCCACTGCCACCAAAGAAAGCAATTGCCGCTGCGCGCCAGTTGTATTCAATGGTGTTGTTGATAAAGGAGTTGTTCACGCCTTCGGGCGCGCCGTTAACGTTGCTGGTCCACACCGCCAAGCCATCGTCGCCGTTGTTGCGAATGCTGCAATTGCGCACGGTGGAATTACTGGTGCCCTGGGCAAAGTTAATACCATCCGCCAGGTTGTTGCGCACACGGCAGTGTTCAACCAATAAATTTTCGGCGTGAATCGCTGGCACATGGGCGTAGTCACCTACCCAGAAGCCCGTCTCAAAATGCTCTACCCAAATATTATGAACATGGGAATTGTTGCCCAGGTTATCCATAAAACCTTTGTAAACCGCATTTTGGTTGTAGCGCGAGCGCAGCATGGAGTTCATATAAATATGGCTGAAATCCAGTTTGCCCTGAATACGGAAGGAGATACCGCCCGAGGAGGCATTGGGGTTGGTAAATTGGATATTGGTATACCAAATACCCGCGCCCATGATGGTGAAATCCTGAATCATGTCGCTGGCAGAACCAATCACCCACATGTTGTTGAGGTTAAAAGTACCCGTGGGAATGTACAGCGATTTTCCAGTAGCGCGCGCCTCAGTCACAGCGGCATTAAACGCACTCAGGTCGTCATTGCCATCGTCCGCCACTGCACCAAAATCAGTGGGTGACACTGAGTTTGCGGGGCGGCCAACGGGGCCTGGCACATCTTCAATTTCCAAAAAGTCGACACCGTATTCAAGCGAATCTGCCGCGCTTTTTTGAATGCGGATTTTATCACCCGCTTGCAGCGCCACCGGCAATTTCCAATGCACTTCGTCAAAGCGGAACAGCGGGTCACCGCCGCCGGGCGCATCGGCCGGTTGATCGCCAGAAAAGTACTGCCAGTTGTAGTAGGAGGTCAGGTTAACTGTCTTCACTTTTTGGCCGTTCACGTAGACATCCAGTGAACCTGTGCGACCCATACCATCGGAAGAATCAGGCATGGTAAAGCGCATGGTCACACCGGCACCGCCTTCGCCATCGCGCACTGCCCACTCGGCGTAAGCACCGCTGGATGGCAAAGCCGTGTAAGCCTGGCCAGACGCTTCCGAGGCTGTCAGCGATTGATCAAAGGTGGGCGCCTCGCGCAATTGCGCACCGCCACCCATGCTTGCATCCTGGGTGTCATAGCGGTGATAAGGCATAGCCGCGCCGTGTTCACCGTTGGGCTCCGGGTGCGGACCTGGGTCAGTCGATGGGTCCAGCGTCGTGCCGGTCACTTGATTGCTAAGCGAAGACTTACCGTATTGGTTTACGGCGCGCACCTGGTAGCTGTAACTGGTAAGCGGATCCAGACCTGCGTCTTCATACGCTGGGGTTTGACTGCTGGCCACTTTCACGCCGTTGCGCAAAATATCGTAGCTTGCGGCCAACTCCGCCGCATTCCAACTCAGAAAAATTGACGAAGAGGTGGCACCACTTACACTCAGACCGCTGGGTGTTGCAGGCGGCACCGGGTCCGGATAACCAATGACTTGATACTCCGAAATTTGCGCGGCGGGCCAGCCGGTATTGCCGGTAATTTGCAAACGCACATAGCGCACGCGGCTCTCGGCAAAATTAATCGCCACTGTGTTGGCGCTGGCAGGATTAAATACATAGCCGGCGCTGGCCGCGAGATTAGTAAAGTTGGAACCGTCACTGCTGCCCAGTACCGCAATGGTTTGGGTGCGCGAGGCCCAGGCAGAATCGTTAGGCAATGTTAAAATTACTTGCTTAACAAAATGCGGGTTCACCAAATCGACCGTCAGGGTTTGCGGGAAGGCATTGCTGTTACTTTCCCAGTAAGTGGCCTGATCGCCGTCTACGGCATTGGACACATTGAGGAAGCTGAGGGTGCTGCTAGCAGTAACCTTTTTCCCCTGAGCCACATTAGTGCCAACCGGCGTTGTAGAGCCGCCTGTTGTAGTCGCGCTGACGGCAGCGCTGGCATCGGAGCTACCTGTGGCGTTATAGGCTTCGACAGTGTAGGTGTAACTGGTATTTTTACTCAGGCCGGTATCGGTAAAACTGGTACTGGTCGTTGTTCCCGCTACGCTGCCATTGCGATAAATATCGTAGCCAGTTGCATCGCTGCTGGCGGCCCAGCTGAGGGACACAGAGGTATCCGTGACACCCGTAATATTCACCCCTTGCGGAACCGCAGGCAGAGGCAAGCTATTGCCATTGGTTTTTACGCTGATGCTGGAACTCAGCGCTGAGGTACCCTGGGCATTGTAGGCGCGCACCGCGTAGGAATAACTGGTATTGGCTGCCAGGCCAGTATCTTCATAACTGGTGCCGGAGGTGCTTGCAAACTGATTGCCATTGCGCAGAATTTGATAGCCGCTGGCATTGCTAACGCTGTTCCAGGCGAGTGAAACCGAGGATGTCGTTACGCCAGTTGAACTCAAGCCCTGAGGTACAGTAGGAAGGGTCGGAACACCTGCGCTATCAAACTGAATCCAGTTGAGGTTAAACAGGCCACCTGTCGCCGTACCCTTAAAGACTAAATACAAATCGTGCTTGCCTGACGCCGTTGCATTGGCGGTTTGGGTAACCCAGGTTTGCCAGCCACCGGTATAGCCTAGGTCAACTGTGCCGATCAAAGTGCCCGAAACAGAATCCAAATGCAGCTCAATAGTGCCGCCACTGTGGTCGCTGGCGACACGCGCTTCTACGCTTGCAGCACCACTGCCGAAATCAACATTTTTCAGCTGCAGCCAATCGCCATTATCAATCCAGCCCACATTGGCGCCACCGCCAGTGTCGGCGGTATTTTCGGTTTGGATACCACTCATAGTGTCGAAGCTTTCTGCCTGCAGCAGACTGAAAGCGTCGCGAGTGTTGTTGGTCGCCGCACCGTAAACTTCAAACTCAGAAAATTGACCCGCCGCCCAACCGCTATTGCCGGTCACCTGCACCCGCACATAGCGGGCATTGGTATCGGCAAAGCTGATAGCCACTGTGTTACTGCTATTAGGATCAAAGCTATAACCCTGTGATGCCTTGATGGTGGAGAAACTACTGCCATCCACACTGCCGAGCACCGATAAGGTTTCAGTGCGCGCGCCCCAGGCGCTGGGCAGTTTTAATTTAACTTGATTAACACTGGTGGCAGCTCCCAAATCCAGGGTTAGCGATTGTGGAAACGCATTATTTTGGCTCTCCCAATAGGTTGCTTGATTGCCATCATTGGCGTTGGTGGCGGCATATACATCTGCATAGCTGGAGGCAGATATAGCTTTTCCTTGGGCCAGGTTGATTTGGGCAAAGGCCTGGGGCGCCAGCAGGCAGGACAGAGAAACAAACCCTGCCAGCAAACTGCGTGGT
>CBINKF010000357.1:0-4065 GCA_966251115.1 uncultured Cellvibrio sp. | reverse complement strand
ATGTCGCGCGATGAGGCTGTTGAGCACTTGGGCACCATTGCTAAATCCGGCACCGCGCAATTTATGCAAAAACTGAGTGGCGACCAGAAGAAAGATGCCCAGTTAATCGGCCAGTTTGGTGTGGGTTTTTACTCGGCCTTTATCGTTGCTGACAAGGTGGTGGTAACCACTCGCCGCGCCGGTTTGCCGGCTGATCAGGCAGTGCGCTGGGAGTGTACCGGTGAAGCCGAGTACACGGTGGAAAATGTTGAGCAAGCGCAGCGCGGCACCAGTGTCGAGCTGCACCTGAAAGACGACGCTCTGGAGTTCGCCGATCACTGGCGTTTGCGCTCTATCATCAAAAAATATTCCGATCACATTGCGATTCCTGTGGTCATGCAAAAGCAGGTGCCCGCCGGTGAAGAAGCCAAAGAGCCGGAAGATGAGGTGATCAACACTGCCACTGCGCTCTGGACTCGCTCGCGCAGCGATATCAGCGATGAGGAATACAAAGAGTTTTACAAGCATGTCAGCCACGATTTTACCGAGCCCCTAAGCTGGAGTCACAATCGTGTCGAAGGCAAGCTGGATTACACCAGCCTGTTGTACATTCCCGCGCGCGCGCCCTTCGATTTGTACAACCGCGACGCATCCCGCGGCCTTAAGTTGTATGTACAGCGCACCTTTATTATGGATGATGCCGAGCAATTTCTGCCGCTCTATCTGCGCTTTATCAAAGGGGTTGTTGACTCCAATGATCTGAGCCTGAACGTCTCGCGCGAAATTCTGCAAAAAGATCCAAACATCGACTCAATGCGCTCCGCGCTCACCAAGCGCGTGTTGGATATGCTGGAAAAAATGGCCAAATCCGAACCGGAAAACTACAGCAAATTCTGGACTGAATTTGGTCAGGTGATGAAGGAAGGGCCGGCAGAAGATTTTGCCAACCGCGAAAAGGTGGCCAAGTTGCTGCGCTTTGCGTCAACGCATACCGGTAGTGCCGAGCAGAATCAATCGCTCGATGATTATGTGGCGCGCATGAAAGACGGCCAGGAAAAAATTTATTTTATCGCAGCCGAAAATTTCAATACCGCCAAGAGCAGCCCGCACCTGGAAGTTTTCCGCAAAAAAGGCATCGAAGTGCTGCTGCTCAGCGATCGCGTCGATGAATGGCTGATGAGCCATCTGCACGACTTTGAAGGCAAGCAATTCCAGGACGTTGGTAAAGGCGAATTGGACTTAGGCAAGCTGGATACTGAAGAGGAAAAGCAGGCTCAGGAAAAAATTGCGGAAGAGAAAAAGCCTTTATTGGAGCGCGTAAAAACGGCATTGGGTGAACAAATTTCCGAAGCTCGCATTACTCACCGCCTGACTGATTCACCGGCCTGCGTGGTAGTGGGTGAGCACGATATGGGGGCGCAAATGCGTCGTATTTTGGAGGCGGCAGGTCAAAAAGTCCCAGACTCAAAACCCATTTTTGAACTCAACCCTGAGCATCCCTTGGTGAAAAAGCTGGAGCAGGAAGCTGCCGATGCGCGCTTTGCCGATCTTGCCAATATTTTGTTTGATCAGGCTAACCTGGCTGAAGGTGCGCAGTTGCAGGACCCGGCGGCGTATGTGGCACGCCTGAATAAGTTGCTGCTGGAACTGAGCAACTAAAGTTTATTTGCTGCTGTTAACCCAAAAGACCTTGGTTATACTGACCAGGGTCTTTTTGTTTTCAGAGCACAATTTTTAAGTTAACTATTTGGTGATAGCTATGGAGTTTACCCAGCGCGCGCTGCCCGCCGATAAGGCCATTGCTCTGGTCGCACACGATAATAAAAAGCAGGATCTGCTGGCTTGGTGCAAAAAGCACTTGGCCGACTTGCAACCGCACACGCTCTATGCCACTGGCACTACGGGTAGCTTAATTGAGCGCGAGACAGGCTTGTCGATTAACAAATTAATCTCTGGCCCCATGGGTGGTGACCAGCAGGTGGGGGCGCTGATCACCGAAGGCAAAGTGGATATGCTGATATTTTTTTGGGACCCTTTTGAGCCCATGCCGCATGATCCAGATGTCAAAGCACTGCTGCGCGTAGCGGCTGTATGGAATATCCCGGTGGCTTGTAATCAGGTGTCAGCCGATTTTATGGTGACCTCGCCGCTGTTTCAGTCAGAGGCGCCGCGCCTGGTGCCAGATTATCAAGCCTATTTAGCCAAACGCACCCAGGGTTGATGCGAAATCTCCATGAAAATCACGCAATTTAATCAGCTGCAAACGCTCGCCGATTGCCTGTTTACTCAACAAGAGGTCGAAGCGGCGCTCGATAAATTGGTGGCCCCTTTAACTGCCGACTTGGCTACAAAAAATCCGCTGATATTGAGCGTGATGAATGGCGCTTTGCCGACTATGGGCTACCTGGTCACACGTTTACATTTTTCCTTGGAAATGGACTACGTGCACGCGACTCGCTATCGCGGTGCGGAGCAGGGCGGTTCGCTGGTGTGGAGAGCCAAGCCGGAAACTCCATTGACCGGGCGCCATATTTTATTGGTAGACGATATTCTCGATCAGGGCATTACTCTCGCCGCGATTCGCGATGTTTGTATGGCGGCAGGTGCGGCCAGCGTTAAAACCCTGGTGCTTGGGCAAAAAATAATTGCTGGCTTTACTCCGGCTATCGCCGCTGATTTTTGCGCTCTGCGGTTTCCCGATCGCTATGTGTTTGGTTACGGTATGGACTATCAAAACTATTGGCGCAATGCACCGGGTATTTTCGCACTCAAGGAGTAAAGAAATTGTTAGCAGTGATTGGTGGCTCAGGGCTTAATCATTTTCCAGGTGTTAAAACGCTCGAACAAATTCCCTTGGAAACACCTTATGGCGCAGTCTCAAGTGGCTTGCTAAAAGCTGAGTACCAAGGGCGCGAATTTATTTTTTTGCCTCGTCATGGCCTGGGCCACAAGTTGGCACCTCATCAAATTAATTACCGTGCAAATCTATGGGCGCTGCGGCAATTAGGTGTCACCAGTATTATCGCCGCTAATGCGGTCGGCGGCATGGCCGCTACTATGGGGCCGGGTGCACTGGTGATTCCCGATCAAATTATTGATTACACCTACGGTCGCGAGCAGAGCTTTGTGTTTGATGTTGAGGGTTATGTGAACCATATAGATTTCACATACCCCTATTCAGAAAAATATCGCAATCGATTGCTGGAGGCGGCAACCAGTTTGCAGTTGCCCTGTGTTTTTGGGGGAACCTACGCCTGCACCCAGGGGCCGCGCCTGGAAACGGCGGCAGAAGTAAAACGGTTGGTGCGCGATGGCTGTGACCTGGTGGGTATGACGGCCATGCCCGAGGCCGCTTTGGCGCGCGAATTAAAAATGGAATATGCCGCGATTTGCCTGGTGGTAAATTGGGCTGCGGGCCTGGGCGATGGGCCGATTGACTTTGCCGACATCGATGAAATTCTCAAACAAGGAGTGGAAAAAATACAAAAACTGTTGATTTATTGCCTGTGCAGGGAGAACTGAGCAAAGTTTCAGCAAAAAAACACTCGCCTTATACGTCAATTTTGTTAATATCTGTAAACGTCAGGTTTTTGGTTCTATTAACTTGTCTTTGGATTAGAAATCAGTCTAAGCGCTGAAGATCAACGGATGAAACCGGGCAGATAAAAATAAAGCTGTAGAGCTAAGAGGTGTTTCAAATGGCAGATCGAGAAACTGGTACCGTGAAGTGGTTTAACAATGTCCGTGGTTACGGCTTTATAACTCGCGGTGAAGGTAGTGAAGATATTTTTGTCCACTACCGCAATATTCGTGCGGATGGTTACAGGTCGTTGGCCGAAGGACAAAATGTTGAGTTCCTGTTGCAGCAGGGCGATAAAGGATTACAGGCCGAGGACGTGGTGCTAATTAAATAATTCCATCCAGGCACAACAAAAACACCGGCTTAGGCCGGTGTTTTTGTTTGGGGAATTCACCGATGCGTCAGCAGGCAAGGCTCTATTGCGACTGGTCATCATCGGCGCTCTGGTCACTCTGGTCACTCTGGTCACTCTGGTCTGGGTCCGGCGGCAGATCCTCCTGGATATC
>CBINKF010000356.1:0-4077 GCA_966251115.1 uncultured Cellvibrio sp. | reverse complement strand
AGCGGGGCTTAGTCTTCCAGCAACTCGTCGACGGTGCTCACCACATTGTCGACAGTGAAGCCGAAGTGCTCCAGCAGCACCGGGCCTGGGGCGGATTCGCCGAAGGTGGTCATACCGATGATGCGGCCGTCGAAACCAACATACTTGTACCAGTAGTCGGCGGCGGCAGTTTCAATGGCAACACGGGCGGTTACGCTGCTGGGCAGAACGCTCTCTTTGTAGGCGGCGTCCTGGGCATCGTAAACACTGGTACAGGGCATGGACACTACGCGAACCTTGCGACCGGCTTCAGTCAGGGCGGCAGCAGACTTAACTGCCAGGCCCACTTCAGAACCGGTGGCGATCAGAATGACTTCTGGCTCACCAGCGCAGTCAACCAGCACATAACCACCTTTGGCGATGTTGGCCAGCTGCTCTTCGCTGCGCGCGAAGGCATCCAGGTTCTGACGGCTGAATACCAGGGCGCTGGGGCCGGTTTTCTTCTCGATAGCGGCTTTCCAGGCCACGGCCGTTTCCGCCGCGTCGCCGGTGCGCCAGCAATCCATGTTGGGTGTCAGACGCAGGGTGCCCAGCACTTCGATGGGCTGGTGAGTTGGGCCGTCTTCACCCTGACCGATGGAGTCGTGGGTGTAAACGAAGATGTTACGCAGTTTCATCAGCGCCGACATACGCACCGCGTTGGCCGCGTACTGTTGGAACATCAGGAAGGTCGCGCCGTAGGGGATAAAACCGCCGTGGGCAGAAATACCGTTCATGATCGCGCTCATACCGAATTCGCGCACACCGTAATAGATGTAGTTACCGCTGGCGTCTTGGCCAGTAATGCCTTTGGACGACTTCACCAGGGTCAGGTTGGAGCCGGCCAGGTCAGCAGAGCCGCCGAGCAGTTCGGGCAGCAGCGCGGCATAGGTGGCAATGGCATTTTGCGAAGCCTTACGACTGGCGATCTTCTCGCCTTTGGCTTGCACTTCAGCAATGTAAGCCGTGGCTTTAGCAGCGAAGTCGGAGGGCAGCTCGTTGTTAACTACGCGGCGCTCGTACTCGGCAGCCAGCTCAGGGTGAGCGGCTTTATAGGCAGCGAATTTCTCGCCCCAGGCTTTCTCGGCGGCAGCGCCCTTCTCTTTGGCATCCCAACCGGCGTAGACATCCGCGGGAATCACAAAGGGTTCGTAGTCCCAGTTAAGGGTTTTGCGCACCAGCGCCACTTCGTCCAGGCCCAGTGGTGAGCCGTGGCAGTCGTGAGAGGCCTGCTTGTTAGGCGAGCCGAAACCAATGATGGTTTTGGTCACGATCAAAGTGGGCTTGTCGGAAACCGCGCGCGCCGCTTCGATGGCCGCTTTAATCGCTGCCGCATCGTGGCCGTCAACCGCAGGGATGACATGCCAGCCGTAGGCTTCAAAACGCTTGGGGGTATCGTCGGTAAACCAGCCTTCAACATGGCCGTCAATGGAGATGCCGTTGTCGTCATAGAAAGCGATCAGCTTGCCCAGGTTCAGAGTGCCAGCCAGGGAGCAGGCCTCGTGGGAAACGCCCTCCATCATGCAGCCGTCGCCGAGGAAGCAGTAGGTGTAGTGATCAACCACATCATGGCCGTCGCGGTTGAATTGCGCGGCGAGGATTTTTTCTGCCAGAGCCATACCCACGGCGTTAACAATACCCTGGCCCAGTGGGCCGGTGGTGGTCTCTACACCCGGGGTATAACCCAGCTCCGGGTGGCCTGGGGTTTTGGAGTGCAGCTGACGGAACTGCTTGATCTCGTCCATGGGCAGGTCGTAACCGCTCAGGTGCAGCAGGGAGTAAATCAGCATGGAACCGTGGCCGTTGGACAGCACAAAGCGGTCGCGATCACACCAGGCAGGGTTTTGCGGATTGTGCTTCATGAAGTCGTTCCACAGAACTTCAGCAATGTCCGCCATACCCATAGGGGCACCTGGGTGGCCTGAGTTGGCTTTTTGTACAGCGTCCATGGACAGAACACGGATCGCATTAGCGAGATGTTGACGAGTGGGCATGAAACTCAAGGCTCCTTACGTAATAGTTGATTGCTGTTGAGCCCCGCGACTGACGCGGGTTTGCAAAGCTCTGATGGGCTATTGACCGCCACTTATAGTTACCAGCCTCTATTGGGCCTACTGTGTCGTTGGGTCCAGCCGATTTCTCATACCTGAATAAAAAGGGCACCTGAATCAAAAATGGTACCTAAATCGGAAACTGGTCGCTTTTGCGAGGGACTGGGCAAGGCTGTTAATACTTAGCCGCTTAATTTGTAGCCGCTCCAGTCAAAGGGCGGGTATTTTCACCTACCCGTCGGCGCCCGTAAAGAAATTCAGGTCCTTATAGCAAGAATTTATGGCATTTAGCCCTTAACACTGGCCAATCCCGAGGCAAAAGGCTTTAAAAACCTCGTAAACCTATATCAAAATATTTTGATATAGGTTTTTACAGCTGCTAGACTTGCTCGCCATGAACAGCCAAATCCAGCCAATAAGCCCAGCCGCCGCCAATCTCAACCCGAGCAAATCCGCCGAGGAGAGCCAGGACAGCGATCTCGCCCAGCTGCTTAAAGCCGCCGGCGACAGCCTGCGCCTGGAGATACTGCGCGCCCTGGCGCAGGACTCCTTTGGCGTGCTGGAGCTGTGCCAGATCTTCGCCAGCAAGCAGTCAGGCATGAGCCATCATTTAAAGGTACTGGCCAACGCCGGTTTGGTCTCCACCAGGCGCGAAGCCAACTCGATTTTTTACCGCCGCGCCTATCTCGCCCCGGATCACCCGCTGGCGGCTCTGCAGCAACAGCTGTTTGCCACCCTGGACACTCAACCCCTAAACGCCGAGATTCGCGCCCAGCTCGACCAGGTGCAGCAGGAGCGCAGCCAGATAGCCCAGGCGTTTTTTAGCGAGAACGCCGACAAATTCCGCGCCCAGCAGGATCTGATCGCCAGCCACCCGGTCTACGCCGAACAGGTCGCGCAGTTGCTCAACAACACGCCGCTCAAGGCGCGCCAGCTAGCGCTGGAAGTTGGCCCAGGCGAAGGCGAATTTTTAAAAGTACTGGCCGACAAATTTGCCCAGGTAGTCGCGCTCGATATAGCGCCAAGCATGCTCGACAAGGCGCGCGCTTTCGCCAGTGACAAGCAGCTGGGCAATATCGAATTTATTCTCGGCGACACCGCCAGCCTGGCCGCCCACAAGGTGCTGGCCGACTGCATAGTGCTCAACATGGTGCTGCACCACACGCCCTCACCGGCGGATATTTTTCAGGATTTAAGCCGCGCTCTGGTGCCCGGTGGCGCACTGCTGGTGTGCGACCTCTGCCGCCACGAGCAAGCCTGGGCCCGCGACGCCTGCGGCGACCTCTGGCAGGGCTTCGAGCCACAAGACTTCAGCCGCTGGGCTAAAGCCGCCGGGTTGGAAGAGGGCCAAAGCGTTTACTTCGCCCTGCGCAACGGTTTCCAGATTCAATTGCGCCAGTTTTTTAAGGGTTAGATTTTTGTGATCCTAGATTTGGGGTGAACTGCCGAGATCCCTCCGGAAGCCCCGAGCATTGCAGGACAATTGGCGCAAAACAGGCGGGATGCCTGTTTTAGTGACGTCGCGCCAGGGAGGGCGCGTCGGAGCGGCGGTAATTTTCCGAAACGCGCAGGAAACAGGCTGACGCAGGGGGTCTTTTCTTTGGACAAGCACGACTGCATGGATGCAGGAGGTAGAGTCACGAAGGGAACAGTTACCGAAAGAAAAGTGACTCGCCAGCGGGCGAAACCGATTTAGCAATGACGCACTAATTAACAAGAAACACGAATTACGAAAGCCATTTAATTTTTTTGCAAAAACGATTTTGGACAACACAGGAAAACACTATGTCTGAATATTCCGTCTTCACTTCCGAATCCGTTTCCGAAGGCCATCCCGATAAACTCGCGGATCAAATTTCCGATGCGGTGCTGGATGCAATTCTCACCGACGATCCTCACGCCCGCGTGGCAGTAGAGACCCTGGTAAAAACCGGTATGGCGATTGTCGCCGGCGAAGTGCGCACCTCTACCTATGTCGATCTGGAAGACCTGATTCGCCAGGTGATTC
>CBINKF010000355.1:0-4083 GCA_966251115.1 uncultured Cellvibrio sp. | reverse complement strand
CGCGCCAACCTCACCAATTATGAATCCTACCCCGACCCAGGCAGCGAGGAGTGCACCCAATACAATGGCTGTACCTGGGCCGGTCAGTTTTATGGCGTGGATGGCAAGCAGACAGAAGACTGGGTGAAAAACCACAATATTGTGGCGGTGCATTTGAAAGACTGGAATTGGCTGGGCTTAAAAAAAGTGAATCTGCGTCAAGGAACCCACAAAATTAGCGCCATAGTTTACGACGCTTGCTCAGACTCTGATTGTGATGGCTGCTGCACCCAAAACCTGGGCGGTGACGGTTATCTGGTGGATATAGAAAAATACACCATGCAGCGTTTCGGTTCAGGCGAAGGCACTGTGGAGTTCCAAATGTGTCCTTAGTTAAACACTTAGCGAGTTAAATTATCAGGTACGGGAAAAAAATGGATTTTTACCCGTACCTCACTTACAAACTCTGATCAGTCACCACTCTGCATTTCCCCGCGTTTCATTTCACTGCAATTCATTTCACCGAATTGCATTTTACTGCTATTAACTTCTCAGCAAACTTTGGTGCTAACCGCCTTTGCTTGGGCCGACCGCCCCTCGGGTTTTAGAATAGTCACTTTTGACATAACCTCCCACTTCATTGTCTTCTCCGGAATTGGGACACCCTGATCGGCGACCCCCTGTAGTATCCTTTCGGGAATGATCTACTAGCCGGTATGCCCCATGAACAGCCCTTTCACCATAAAAATCTTATGCGCCTGCCTGTTACTTTTGACAAGCTGCACCGAGCAAGCCGTCAGTCCCGCAAAAACCACGAGCGCAAACCAGGCTGCGACGACACAAGAACACCCGCAACTGATTTCCAGAACAGCCTATATTAAAAAGTTGCAGGGGCTCTGGTTGGGAGAGTCCATTGCCAACTGGACGGGCCTGGTTACCGAGTTCGATAAAATCGCCCCGCCTTTTTATACCAGCAAAGACTGGAATACCCCGGACCACCCCAATACCTGGGGCAATTACGTTCCCCATACGCGCACCATTGGCTTTTACTTCGTAAAACAAGGCAAACCCTGGGGCGCCGACGACGATACCGATATGGAGTATTTGTATCAGTACTTACTGGAGCAAAATCACACCAGTTTGCTAACGCCGCAACAAATTCGCGCTGGCTGGCTGGAACATATCTACACCAATGAAGATGCGCCCTTTTATAAAATGTTTCCCGACTCCAAACCCGAGCGCGAAAACTTTTTATGGGTATCCAACGAAAAAGCACTCTACCTGATGAAAGCGGGCCTGCTGCCACCTGCCACCAGCGAGCCGCAGCATAACCCCAATGCGCACAGCATCGATGCCCAACTCACCACCGAATTATTTGGCGCCCTGGCACCGGCGCGTCCGGATGTAGCCTTAAAAATTGCCGAACTGCCCATTCGCACCACCGCCAAAGGCGACGCCGAATGGGCCGCCAAGTTTTACGTCATCATGTATTCACTTGCCTCGGCATCTGATGAATCCGCAACTATGGAGGTGCGCACGCTGTGGATGGCCGCACAAGCGCGCGCGCAGCTGCCAGAGGGTTCCACTATCGCCAAGATGTATGATTTTGTGAAAGCCTCTTACGATGCCAACCCCGACAAATCCAATTGGGAAAAAACCCGCGACGCCGTCTATGAACGCTACCAACATTCCAGTCACGATGGCTATGTATATCGCGAGGCCTTTGATGCAGGCATTAATTTTGCGGCGAGCCTGGTGAGTTTGTTTTACGGCCAGGGCGATATTGCCAAGACCATTAAAATTGGTTGCCTGGCGGGCTGGGATTCGGATAACCCAACCGCAACCTGGGGCGGGTTACTGGGCTTTATGTTAGGCAAGGAGGGAATCGAAAAAGCGTTTAATCAATACGATCTGTCGGATACCTACTGGATTCATCGCACGCGCCGCAGGTTTCCCGACCATACACCAACGGAGGATGGCGAAGATAGCTTCCTTCAAATGGCAGAGCGCGGAGCCACCGTGATTGATCGCGTGGTGATTGAGCAAATGGGAGGGCAGGTCGATAGTGCGCGGGGGGTGTGGATAATTCCGGTTCGCGCTGAAACACAACCCTAAAAGCCAGATTAAGTCTCCAGGCTCATTATCTGTTTGCAACTAAAAATTACCTATGCGCCGGGCAACATAAATTTGCCCGGCGCGTTTAAGTTAACCCTGAGCTCCTGTGGTGGGCGTGGCGCTGCCGCTGCGGCCGCCAATATACTGCTGGGTAATTTTTTCTGCCGAGCGCCCCACTACATAGCCCCCCAAACCAATTTGCAGCAGGGTCCAGGCCTCGGGCGCTAAAGGGTTGGCGAGTAAACCAAAGCTGTCGAGCACCACCAGCACTAAAAACGTGAGCATGGTTATCGGCCGCCAGTTGCGTTGAATCCAGGATTGGCCGGTGGCCTCAGCGGTAATAATTTTGGCCTTGCTGTCGAGCAATTGGGTTTCGTAATCAATCACTTTGGTAAGCAGTTCGTTTTCGACTTTTTTAATTTCTTTTTGCATCGCCAGCTTTTCCTCCTCGCTGGTGTGCAGTTCGTCGATAAGTTTGGCCGCCGGTTCGAAAATGCTGCTGATAAAATTGAGAATGCTCACGCTAAGCCCTCCGCTTATAGGTTTTGTGCCAGGGTTTTACACGCTTACCAACTTTTTAAATGCCTGATAGCTGGCGCGAATACGCCCGCCGTAAACTGCTTTTTGCCCGCCACCGTTATACAGGCCGGCAAAGGCCTCAAACTCCAGCGCCTGCAACTGCTCCACCATTTGCGCAGTAAAAAAATCAAACAGCCCCTGAATTTGTCCCTCCATGCCTGCACTGAATTCTTCAAACATCTGGCCCACACTCAGGTAGCCAATCTGCTTAAAGTTAAAGCCCATAATTTGCGGCGCGCCCATGCTGATACTCATCTGCGCGGCCGCAGTATCCAGCCCGCAGGCAAACTCAAATACCTCCCATTCAGTTATCTGGTTGCCGTGAAAATTTTTCCAATCGCTGCCGTCGCCAGCGCGTGAAAATTGATGTTGCGTCCAGGGTTTGAGCGCATCAAATTTAAAATGCTGCTGAAAAAGCTCAGTGTTCTGCTTGCCCCAAAAGCTCCAGAACTTGTGATTTTCAAAGCGGATAATCATGCGGTTTTGATTGGTCTGCTCAAAGCCCTTACCCGAGCTTTCGACACAGAGCACCGCCAGCGCGCAGGCCACATCCAAACCTTTGGCGTCGCTCAGGCTTTGCAGCAATCCACCAAAGCTGTTCCAGGTTTTGGCCACCAGCTGTTGAGTGCTATCGCCCACCAGGGGCAAAGTTTTTAACGGCGCCAAAGGCGTTGGCGTCGGGCTGAGGTTTGCGGCAATAGGCATGGGGCTATCCTCTTCCACCTGAGTGGATTGCGGGGAGATAACAGGGGGGGGTGTGTCGGCAGTGACTGCCAGGGGGTGAATAAACTGCCGCGCCACATAGGCGCTTTGGCTATTAAATTTCAGCTCGGCCCAGTCGCCGAGGTCGGCCAAAATATCAACTTGCGAGCCACCGCTTAGCTGCCCAAGGACGGCGCCCTGCAGCGCGCGCAGGTTAAGCAGGCCTGTTGTCACCTCGGCGCGATAAGCGGCACTGCGCTCAAAGCGCTGGGTCAGAGCGCCCAGTACAAAACCTGTGGCACCGTTAAATTCGATTTCCAGCCAGTCGTCCTGTTGCGACAACACACTCAACTGCGCGCCCTGGCTTACCACCCCCAAAACCTCCGCCCGGGTAGTGGCGGCGGCGCGCACGTTTAAACCCGCCACATTCACCAGCGCCAACTGTTGTGCCATCGCTGGCTGTAAGTTAACAAAATGACTGGAGACAAAACCGCGCTGCTGCTGGAATTTTACTTCCAGCCAGTTATCGCGCCGGCCATAGACATCCAGCAGCGCATTTTTGGGGAGTATGCAAATCACTTGCCCGCTGATATCAGGCAGAGCGCGAAGGTTTAACGCGGGGACAAGAACACTGGCAAGCATGGTTCGATTCCCTGATGAGCCTTGAGATGAGCTTTATCGGCTAGCGCGAAAACAAGCGCAAAAAAC
>CBINKF010000354.1:0-4109 GCA_966251115.1 uncultured Cellvibrio sp. | reverse complement strand
CAGCGATAATCCAAGTAGTGTTAACAGGCCCTAATCTGGCGCCAGACCAAAACGCGCGACAATTTCACTCATTTGCGCCGAGATATGGCGAATGCTGTCCGCAGAGTGTTTGGTGTGATCGGCAGCGGCGTTGGCATTGTCGATCAGCAGGCGAATATGATTGACCTGGGTGGCAATTTCACCGCTCACGTTTTGGGTGGAATTGACCAGCTGCTGAATATTTTCGACGGTAGTTATCACCGAGCGCGAATAATCCTCTACCTGATTCATGGCGGTACCCGCCGACTTGGTTAGCGCCATATTATCTTCCATATCGTTTACAACTCCGCGCATCAGGTTGGTCGACACCACCGAGGTGTTTTGTATCTCTTTAATTCGCTCGGAAATCGAACGAGTGGAAGTGGCGACACCTTCGGCCAGTTTTCGCACCTCATCGGCAACTACCGAAAACCCTCGACCAGATTCACCTGCGCGCGCCGCCTCAATAGCCGCATTGAGAGCTAGCAGATTGGTTTGCTCGGCAATCTTGCGAATTTCATCCACCACTATGGAAATATTATTCCCCGCTTCCGCCAGGGCAAATACCCGATCGGCCGCTTGGCCAACACTTTGGCTGAGCGCCGATGCCTGAGCTACTGTGGATTGGATTTTTTGACTGTTAGCGGTCGCCTCCTGCCCTGATTGCACTGTCATTACAACCGCTCGCTCGGTATCTGCAGCTATGTCTTTAATCAACAGGCCTATGTCATTTACGGCGGCGTAAATAGCGCGCGATGCCCCGTGGCCCTGTTGGGCCACCTGGCCGAGGCTGATGGCGGACTGATACATCGCCGCTGAAGCTACCTGGTTTTTTTTGATAATGCTGCGAATGTCGGTCAGGGCTTGGTGCAGGTTGGCAATCAAACTGTTAAACGCCTGGATCGAATTGCCAATTTCGTCGCGGCGCTGAACGGGTACGCGACAGGTAAAGTCCAGCGAGTTGGCGATGGTATTCATGGTGGATTCCATGATGCTTAACGGCGTGACTATAGATTTGTACAGCCATATGCCGAGCACTAACAAAAAGCAGATTACTAAACCAAGGGCGATAACCAGCGTTTTGGTGTTTAGCTGCGCGCTTTGTTGCAAGCCGTCCACATAGGCATTGCGCGCGCGTTCGTGTTCGATTTTTAGCGTGGTAACGGCTTGCTGGAATTCCTGCAGCAATATGCTGGCATTAGCACCAAAATCGGCAATGGCCAAACCGCGCTTGTTAGCCTGGCGAAAACCCACCGCTTGGTTTACGGCTTCAAAATAGGCGTCCAGTTTGGCCTGCAGCTGGGCGATAAGCTTTTGCTGGGTTTCTGTCTCTGTGTATTGCAGTTGGTTTTGCAGCTTGGCTTTAACATCATCCATCTGCCCGGGCAGCGCCTGCAATTCTTGCTGGTAGAGGCCGGTGTCCGAATCGTAAACAAAAGTTGTTGCAAACAGTTGAATAGTTTTTATGTCCGATTCGACATCGGATACCCCCTGGATGGCGGGCAGGGTGCGTTTGACAAAGGCCTCCATGGTGTGGGAGGAGCGCTGGAACTGTAGGTAAACCGTGGTGCCCAGCGCGCTAATCGAGAGCATCGACAACAAAATCAAAAGCGCAAGTCTCTGCCGGATACTCATGGTTGCAGCCTTTAAAACCTGAAGACCGCGCGAGTATCTTACAGTTGTGTGACGGATTTGTGACTGCCCGTTGGAAGGGATAACGGGCGGGCGGGAGCGCGGGCGGCCCGGCGTGATGGCCAGGCGTTGCGCGGTTTAATCCGAGTGCTTTAAGCGATCCAGCTCATCGCGCAGCTGGACCACCTCTTGCTCCAGTTTGCTGATTCGCTCGATCAGAGCATCCAGGGTGAGGGCCTGGTTGCCAGTGCCTTTATCTGACAGCGCCGCCAGGGCGGACAAGTCAGGTGTGCCGCAGAAAAGGTGCGTATACCTGTCCTCACGCTGGCCGGGCAGGCGCGGTAAGTGGATGAAATAGGGCTTGGATTTAGCGCAGAGCTGCTCCAGCTTTTCGGCAATTTCGGTGCTGGAGCTAAACTCATACATGCGCTGGGTGCGTGTCAGTAATTCATTAAGGGTTTGTGGTCCGCGCAGCAACATAATGCACAGCAATGCCTGGGCCGCTTTGTCCATGCTGTAAACACGGGTGGCGCGCTGGTCGTATCTGGCCGCCCGCGCGCCCCAGTCAACTTCAATTAACTTGCGTTCCTGCAACTCATTCACGCAGCGCTGCAATTCGCCCGATTCATATTGGGTGACAGGTTCACGGCTGGTTTTTTGGTTGCAGGCCAGCTGCAGGCTATTAAGCGTTAATGGATAGGCGTCAGGTGTAGTGAGTTGTTTTTCCATCAATGCGCCCAGAACTCGCGCTTCCATGGCAGTAAAAAGAGGGGTTTCGGTGTGCTCTGGCGAACTTTGATCGGTTGTGGTGGTGTCAGTCATAGTCTTATCTTTTTGGGGCTTTGGGTGAGAAGGTTTTGGGTGGGAATGTATTGGAGCGCTGCTCAGATGTGTTATATACAAATAAAATCAATGGGTTAAACCCATACTGCGCAAGCCCTGAGGCACTGTCAAGGCTTAAGGCATACCCGGGCTCTGAGATAGGCTCGGCTCTTGGACTAAACTTGAGTAAATCGTCAAGCTATTAAAACTATGAATCCCGACGTTATCAATCGCTGTGAATCCATCCGCAACCGGCGCACCCTGCTGGAGGCGCTGGCACAATTGTTATGTCAATTGCAGGGCGCCAGCGATGGTATGAGTGCAATACAAAACATCATCCTACCCTCCCAGGTATTCTCCGCCGCCCAGCGGCAAAAGCTCGCCACCGAAATCAATGTCTATCAGCAGGCTGCAACCGATGAGCTACAGGCCCGCCTGGCGGCATTTGATCAGGGTTTGACCAAAGCCTGCCAGCTGTTTTTCCGTATCGCCAAGTTGGATGACGATGCCTTTATCAAGCGTTTTCAGGGCGGGGAGGAAGAGCGCAAGCGATTCCGCGTACTCCAGCACCAATTAACCCTGTTTCAACAACAGGCAAATGAATGTCTCGCGCTGCGTCTGGTTTTGCAGGACCGCGGCGTGCAGTTGGCACGCTGCCGTCTCAGCCTCGGGCAGACGCCCCTCAGTCAGGAATTGCTCGCCAACGAATTGCAGCAGTTGCGGCAGCGGGAAAAGTCCCACAGATTGCGCCTGCAACAAGAGCTGCGCAGCATGATTGGCGATACCGAATTGCTGCTCAAGGTTGCAGCGAATAACTCCCAGGTAGGTCGCGCACTCACTGTTAATCTGGGAAAGCTGGAATTGGCCCTGGCCTTGCTTGAGCAGAATGGTGTTGTTGCCCAGCTGCCGGAGCTGATCGAGGAAATTGAATGCGACCTGCTGCCCGAAGGCTTTCACACAGAGGGGAGTTTTACTGCCGAAACTGGCAGATCCTCCCCGCCGCCAGTGAATGCTCAAAGCGCTGTATCCGCAACCCCCATACAGAGCGACTCATCCGCGGCAAGCGAGCCTGCTGGTTCAAATCTACCTGCGACAGAGGCGCCGGCAAACAATCCCCCGTTAAAAGCCAATAGTTTTTGGGTGAGATTAAAAATTTGGACAGCTACGTCCTGGAATGTGAGCTGGGCGGATACCAAATATTTTAAACCTTAGTTTCCATCTGTTAGTTTATTCGCTCGCCCAAAAAGCCGGATTTTTAAATGATGCAATCACTCCCGCACAATGCTCGCCTCTATATCATCTTTTCGCTTTTTTTCACCGCGCGCGCCTACTACCCGGTGTTGGCAATATTGTTTACCGATTTGGGGTTGAGTCTGGAGCAGTTTGTATTTCTCAATTTAGTCTGGGCGGCGGCGATTTTTTTGTTTGAGGTGCCCTCGGGAGCGCTGGCGGATACTTTTGGGCGCCGCAACTTGCTTATTGCCGCATCATGCTTGATGACATTGGAAATGTTGTGCCTGTTATTGGCACCCCAAAACGGCGGGTGGATATTGTTTGCTGTGTGTTTGGTCAACCGGGTTTGCTCCGGGTTATCTGAGGCCTGCGCCAGCGGTGCTGCTGAGGCTCGGGCCTATGAT
>CBINKF010000353.1:0-4119 GCA_966251115.1 uncultured Cellvibrio sp. | reverse complement strand
CCGTGGATGGTGTTCTGTACCACTTTCGCGCCGTTAGAGGCGATGGATACCGCGCGCTCCGCTACCGCTGCCGATTCGGCGGCGTTGGCAGATACCTGGTCAATGGTGACCGCCATTTCGTTTACCGCAGCGGAGGCACCGGCAATTTCTTGCGCCTGGTGTTCAGAGGCTTCGGCGAGGTGTAGTGCCGTCTGCTGGGTTTCCTGGGCAGCGGCAGATACGTTTACTGCGGTTTCGTTGATTCGCGCTACCAGAATACGCAGCTGGTCGATGGTGAAGTTGATAGAGTCCGCGATCGCACCGGTGAAGTCCTCGGTTACGGTAGCGGTAGTAGTCAGGTCACCGTCCGCGAGGTCGGCCAGTTCGTCCAGCAGACGCAGAATCGCGGTCTGGTTACGCTCGTTGGTTTCGGCAGTTTCCGCAGCGCGCACAGTAGCTGAACGGTACTGGGTAAAGCCGATGTAGAACAGCGCGATCAGCGCCAGGGCGGCGGCAATCAAAATATGAATATTGTTGGGGAAGCGCGAGCCGGACAGGTTGGAGATTTTCTCCTGGATCGTGGCCATGGCCTGCAGCAGCTGCGGGGTGTCGGTGAGCAGCGAGTCGGATGCCTGACGCGCGCGGGTCAGGGTGGTGGAGCCTTCAAACATCTGCTGAATCGATTTGTTTACATCGTCAAACAGCTGGGTAATCTGATCCAGGCTGGCACGGGCGTTGGGGTCGGTTACCTTGGAAATGTGCAGCATGGCATCGCCATTTTTCATGGCACCGAGTACGCGCGAGTAGAAGTTGGCGTCGCGGTTAAACTGATCGGCAGCCTCGCTCGCGTCTGAGTCGCCGCGCAGCATCTTATCCACGTTACGGCCGATACGCTCGGCGCGCCAGGAGAGAATCTGCGCCTGAATCGCCTGCTCGGCAGGCGCGTTGGATTCGAGCAAACTATCCACGATGTTGTTGTGCTGGGTTTGCAGGCTGGGCAGGTTTTCGTTCAGGGTTTTACCCACGTTGTTGAGGCTTACGATCAGATCCTTGTTGGTCGCTATCGCCTGGGCGTTGGTTTTTACCCGGTTCCAGATACCCTCGTAGTTGGCGAATTCACTGGCCAGCTGACTGCGGGTGTAGTCGTCGGAGTCGCGTAGGCTGTCCCAGGTTTTACCCATAGTGCTAACTACGCCGGTCAATTCGTCAAACGCCTTTTCGTCACCCGATGTAGCGTCGCGCGATAAGGACGTGAGTCGATAAGCCTGGGCGCGTAGATCGGCAACCTGCTGGATGTAGTTTTGGTCGTTGGTCGCACCGCGCTGCACCATGAGATAGAAGAACACCATCGCCGCCACCGATACTATCAGTAGCAGAATGGCACCCACCATCTGGGGGCTGGCCCGGAAGGACGCAATTTTGGAATCAGTTTTCATCTAAGCACTCCTAACCAACTTTCGGTTTTATTTTTTCTATCCCCGCGCCCCGGCATTCTATGCCCGGGAAATTCACTCCAGGTTTTAAGATTTTGCGGCATTGTTAAAGCGCGGATCCTCAGCCAGCAAGGCTGGCCTAAATAGCGACCAGTGCTGCTCTCCCTGAGGATAGCTGCCGTTAACAAAAGGCAAAATATTTTGTGGAATGGCTCCTGCCTGTTCCGAATATTCGTCCATGGGAAAGTGTTGCATACCGAAAACCTGGTCGACCATAAGGCCAGAGTACAGGGTTTCAGTTTCGAGAATTAACACCCGGCGCTGCTTGCGCGAGCCGCTTAAGCGGTCGCCAAAGAACATGGCCAGGTCAAATACCGGCAAGAGACGACCGCGCACGTTGGCCACGCCCTTTACCCAGGGCTGTACGCCGGGCAGGTGAGTGTAGTTGGGCACTTCCAGCATTTCCGACACCTCACCTATAGGCGCTACAAACAAGCTGCCCATGAGTGAAAAGCCAATACCGCTCCACTGGGGGCGAATATCGGCCTGGGCCGGAAGGCCGCGGGCGGCAGCGCGCGAGCGCTGGGCCAGGTCGAGGAGTGCCGAAAAAGCGGCCTGTGGTTCTGACATGCTTCTATCCGTAATCTCGGTTGATTGCGTCGGCTGCCTGGGCAAAACCCTTCCAGAAACAAACGCTTATTGTTGTGTGTTTGGCTTCCTGCGCCAAGTTACCGAAAACTAGGCCAGGACTTCGGCCATGGCAGACATAAGAACTTCCTGAGTAATGGGCTTGGCCAGGTAGGCGCGCGCGCCCTGGCGCATACCCCATACGCGATCGGTCTGCTGATCCTTGGTGGTTACGATAATAACTGGGATATGGGCAGTTTCAGGCGCCTTGGTCAGTTGGCGGGTGGCCTGGAAACCGTTGAGGCCGGGCATAACCACATCCATTAAAACTACGTCGGGCAATTCTTTTTTGGCCAACGCAATACCGTCCTCGCCATTGTCGGCGGTGATAACCACATGGCCATTTTTTTCCAGCATGCTGGTCAATTTATAAGTTTCAGTCGGTGAATCATCAATTATTAGTACTTTGGCCATAAATGCTCCGAAAACAAAAAAATCCGCTATCGCGGCGGCTATCTCGTTCTAACAATCCTTTGGAAAAGTGATCCAGGCTATAACTGCAAATGCCTGAAGCTTGCGGCGCTGTGCCGGCTTCGGGTGAGTCAGGAGGCTTTGAGGTGTTTGACGTGAGCCTCAATCGCACCCAGCAACTCGCTTTTGCTGAAGGGTTTGGTGAGGTATTGGTCGGAGCCAACAATGCGTCCTTTGGCTTTATCGAACAGCCCGTCTTTGCTGGAGAGCATAATCACCGGGGTGTTTTTGAATTCGCTGTTATTTTTGATCAGGGCGCAGGTTTGGTACCCATCCAGGCGCGGCATCATGATGTCGACGAAGATAATATCCGGGCGTGTGTCAGCTATTTTCGCCAGGGCATCAAAGCCATCGGTGGCGGTGATTACTGTGCAACCCGCTTTTTTGAGGAGTGTTTCAGCCGTGCGACGGATGGTTTTACTGTCGTCAATGACCATCACTTTCAGGCTATCGTAAGTTACTTCCATACTCTGACCTTGCCTTTTGTTATTGCCGTGTTTGCCAGAAATAAGCGCTGCCAGAACGAGAACTTTGGTCGTGGTTGATAATCCAAAGCGCAGGCGTCCGGAAACCCGGCGACAGTGCAAAACCAACTTTTAACACAGTTTTTAGGGTTTCGCCATAACTAGTTGAATATATGAGTAATCTATTCAACTTTTCAAATTTTTAGAGCCGAATAATCTGTGTTGTATGTCCTTGCTTTAATCGGCCCCAAGTCTTAACTTTAGCCCGCCAGTCAATTCCGCTGGTGTCTTCCCAACCGAGAGTGCTGCACATGGCGATTTCCCTTGGCATAGTGATGGACCCCATCGCCGATATTAAATTTTACAAAGACACCTCCATGGCACTGTTATTGGCGGCCCAGGAGCGCGGTTGGGATCTGCATTATATGGAGCAGTCTGACCTCTATTTATTACAGGGTGAAGCGCGCGCCAGTACCCGCACCCTGTTTGTCGCCGACAGCGCCGACAGCTGGTTTGAGCTGGGGCCGCAGGAGGACAGGCGCCTGGGGGATCTGGATGTGATCCTGATGCGCAAGGACCCGCCGTTCGACAATGAATACATATATAGCACTTATATTCTGGAAACGGCGCAACACCAGGGTGCTTTAGTGGTGAATGATCCGCGCAGCCTGCGCGACTGCAATGAGAAACTGTTCGCCACCCAATTCCCCCAATGTTGTCCACCGCTGCTGGTCAGCCGCGATATGGCGCGCTTGCGCGAATTCCATAGCGCCCAGGGCGATGTTATTTTTAAGCCTCTGGATGGCATGGGTGGCAGCCGTATTTTCCGCTGTCGCGCAGACGACCCGAATGTTGGTGTCATCCTTGAAACCCTGACCAATTTTGGCCAGCAGTTAACCATGGCACAGCGCTATATCCCCGAAATCAAGCAGGGCGACAAACGCATTCTGGTGGTGGAGGGTGAGCCTGTCCCCTATTGTCTGGCGCGAATTCCCGCCCAGGGCGAAACCCGCGGTAATCTTGCCGCCGGCGGTACCGGGGTGGCCCAGCCGCTCACCGAGCGCGATTTGTGGATAGTTGCGCAG
>CBINKF010000352.1:0-4121 GCA_966251115.1 uncultured Cellvibrio sp. | reverse complement strand
CCTAGATTCCCAAGGCTTTTGCCAGCTCTTCCGGGGGTAGGTAACCAGGCATCAGCTTGCCATCGGTAGTCAGAATCGCCGGGGTGCCATTTACACCTACCTGCTGGCCCATTTGATAATCGTGGGCAACCGGGTTGTCGCAGGTTGCCGAGGGAATGGGCTGATCAGCTTTCAATTTGGTCAGTGCATTCTGTTTGTCTTTGGAGCACCAGGCAGATACCCATTTGTCGGCAGAGGGGCTGGGAATACCGGCTCGCGGGAATGCCAGGTAACGAATCTCTATCCCCAAATCGTTATAGCCTGGCTTTTGCTGACCATTATCGTTGTAGGCGTGCATTTCGCTGTGCAAGCGACGGCAGTAACCGCAGTCCACATCGGTAAATACATAAACGACAGATTTAACCTTGCCAGAAGGTTTAAAGGTAATCGCATCCTTTTTCGGATCGATACTGGCCAGAACTTTTTGACGTTCCTCTTTCAGATATGGATCTTCCACACGGGCAAAGGTGCCATCTTTGACTTCAAAGATATCGCCGGCAATAAATTTGTCGCCCTCCGGGGTCACATAAAGAATCGGACCACCAGCCACTTGCACCTGGTATAGGCCTTTAATGGGAGAGGGACGGGGTTGACCGTAATTGATTTCCGGGCGACCACTGCGCAGCTTTTCCAAAATCACCTCTTCGGTGGTTTTGCGCTTGAGTATTGCCCCTGAGGCGCTGGCCGCCTCCTCTGCCACAACTGCCTGGGAGCTGAATATTGCGGTGAGGGCAGCCCCCGCCAGCAATCCGAGAATTCGAGAAGTAGGAAATCGTTTAAGCATGGTATTCGTCTCTTTGGATGCCAATCGTTGTTATCGTCTTTGCTGTTTGAAACTCAATTAATCAGCCGCGCGGATGATGCTCGGCATGTTGTTGCTTCATCCGCTGCCGCGCCACATGGGTATAGATCTGCGTTGTCGACAGATCACTGTGACCGAGTAGCAACTGTACCACACGTAAATCGGCTCCATGATTTAACAAATGAGTCGCAAATGCGTGGCGCAACGTATGGGGCGACAGCGGCTTATTAATACCCGCCACTGCAGCCCAGTGCTTGATCCTATGCCAAAATGTCTGGCGTGTCATGGCCTGGGCACGCAAACTGGGAAATACTACCTCATCCGGGCGTTGATTTAGCAAGTGCGGACGCGCTTCACGCATAAATCGCTGCATCCAGCTCGCCGCCTCCTCGCCCATTGGCACCAGTCGCTCCTTGCTACCCTTACCCATGACCCTAACCACACCCTGACGCAAGTTGACCTGCGCCATGGTCAATTCCACCAACTCGCTAACACGCAGACCTGAGGCATAGAGCAGTTCCAACATAGCTTTGTCGCGTAAGCCCACCGGATCATCAATATCTGGCGCAGCCAACAGCGCTTCGACATCAGATTCGGTTAAAGATTTCGGTAAGGCCCTGGCTAATTTCGGGTTTTCGATCAACGCCAGGGGGTTTTCCTGCAGATAACCGTCGCGAATTTGAATGCGATAAAAGCCGCGCAGGCAGGACAGAAACCTGGCCGTAGAGCGACTGGATAATTTCTTTTGGTGACGCCAGGCGAGATACGCCTGAATTTGCTCCCCGCAAACGCCAAGCAACCCTGGGCCGCTATTGGCCAGCCATTCGGCAAACTGCGACAAATCGCGCCCATAGGATTCAAGCGAGTTTTGACTCAACCCCTTTTCCATCCACACTTGATCCAAATAGCGCGCAATCAAGCGCTCATCGTCTGGCCGCATAAACAAATCTCAATCCAACCCAGCGCAGATTGTGGCAAATACCGCCCTAAAAAAGCAAAAAGCCGATGCAAGTCATTGCATCGGCTTTTTGGGTACCGCAGAAAACTCGATTAGTTGAGTTTTTCTTTAATACGGGCAGCTTTACCAGCCAGGTCACGCAGATAGTAAAGTTTGGCTTGACGCACGTCACCGCGACGCTTCAGCACAACACTGTCAATCATTGGACTGTGAGTTTGGAAGGTACGCTCTACACCTACACCGTGAGAAATTTTGCGCACGGTGAAAGCAGAGTTGAGACCGCGGTTACGGATGGCGATAACAACGCCTTCGTAAGCCTGAACACGCTCGCGGTCACCTTCTTTTACTTTTACGTTTACAACAACTGTGTCACCTGGTGAAAATTCTGGCAGGTTGCTTTTCAGTTGCTCTTTTTCCAGAGCCTGGATAATTGGATTGCTCATGATATGCTCCTGGGAGTCTATAGCTTCACAGCTAGAGTTTGTCGTTATCAAGGTCCCGACGAAATTCCGTCAACAGCCGCTGCTGTTCCTCGGTTAAATTTACTGCTTGCAGTAAGTCTGGCCTTCTCAGCCAGGTTCGCCCTAACGCCTGCCTCAGGCGCCAGCGCCGAATATGTTCATGGTTGCCCGACATTAAAACGTCCGGCACACGCATGCCTTCAAATTCTTCCGGTCTCGTGTAGTGAGGGCAATCCAGCAGCCCCGCTGCAAAAGAATCCTGCTCGGCCGACTGGGCATGCCCTAGGGCACCAGGAATCAAGCGGATTACCGCATCGATTAGCACCATGGCTGGCAGCTCACCGCCGCTCAATACATAGTCACCAATGGACCACTCTTCATCGATTACCGTTTGTAACAAACGCTCGTCTATCCCCTCGTAACGGCCTGCAATCAAAATCAGATTGCCATACCCGTAGAGAGCTTCCACTCCGCGCTGGTCCAGAGTTCTCCCCTGGGGCGACAAGTAGATAACGCGCGCCTCTTGGCCGGCCCAGCTTTTTGCCGCGAGTATTGCATCGCGCAGCGGCTGAACCATCATCACCATACCCGGGCCACCACCGAAGGGGCGATCGTCCACCGTTGAGTGGCGGTCATGAGCAAAATCCCTGGGAGTCCAGGTTTTTAGCTCTACCATCCCCTGCTTGAGGGCGCGACTGGTAATGCCAAAATCGGCAATTGCCTTAAACATTTCCGGGAAAATTGAAATGACAGCAATTTTCACTGCTTCATTTACTTGTGGTTGATCCACGCCTTTCCCCTTGTTGCTCTACTGAGCTGAACCCTGATAAAGAGTTCAATTAAAACTCTGGATCCCAGTCCACCAGAATTTCGCCCTTGTCCAAATCGACGCTAAGGACGAACTGCTCTGGCACATAGGGAATCAGGCGCTCGCGCTGGTCGATACTTTGGGCATCACCCTGCACCACCAACACATCATTAGCCCCTGTTTCCAGGATTTTACTGACCACACCCAGGCGCTCTGGCTCACCATTAAAACTGGAGACAACCGCCAAACCTTCGAGCTGATTCCAGTAGAATTCACCTTCTTCAAGCTCCGGCAGGAGATCGCGCTCTACCGCTATATCTGCCGCCGTATAAGCAGCAGCGAGATCACGATCATCAACACCCACAATATGGGCGACATAAGCATCGCCGTGTGGTCTGGCCTCATCGATTTCTATCTGTTTTACGCCATGTTTGGTTTTGATAAACCAGGGATGGTATTCAAACAGATTGTCTTGAGGCTCGGTATAAGAGTGGACTTTAACCCAGCCCTTAATACCGTAAACTGCGGTTATACGCCCAACATTGACCAAATTAGATGATTTAGTGGACATCAGGCGTCAATAACACTTAAGCGGCTTTTTTGCTTTCTTTAACCAGTTGTTCAACGCGCTCGCTCAGCTGGGCGCCTTGAGCAACCCAGTGTTGCAGACGCTCGGCGTCGATGCGCAGACGCTCTTCTTGACCGCGAGCAACTGGGTTGAAGAAGCCAACGCGCTCAATAAAACGGCCATTGCGTGCGCTGCGGCTGTTGGTTACGGTCAGATGATAAAAAGGACGCTTTTTAGAGCCGCCACGAGACAGACGAATAGTTACCATTGAGGTCTTCTTCCTGTGTTTTAGTCTGTGAGAGCTTTTTTGGGCTTATTGGAAGCAGCTTGGCTCTCGGTTAAAAAAGGGTTTCACGCACCAAGGGTGCGAAAGGCGCGGCATTTTAATGGAAACAATTGGCTTTGTATAGCGAATCCACCAGCCAAAGCCGAGAAAACCACTAGATCTGGGGGAGCAGCCAAGCAAAAGCTACTAAGCCGCCCTC
>CBINKF010000351.1:0-4133 GCA_966251115.1 uncultured Cellvibrio sp. | reverse complement strand
AGAAATCGCAACAAGAATCTGTCCTCTGCTCAATCTTGATCGCCCGTGCGCCATTAAATTGCACTTGCATCCTGTTTATTTTTTATTGCCCCAAAATAACGCACACAATTGCCGGCAACTTAAAAAACGAAGCGGAAAACAAGCACCATCTGGAGGCAAATCCTATTTAAAAGGTTTTCAGTTATTTCTTTTCAACTTTCATGCCAGAGGACTTAGCGCGGAATTAATGGCCCTGACAGTAACAACAGCCTGGATCCGCGCTTCAAAATTTTCTAAAAACCGAAGGGATTTTCGTATTGGCACTCAATCAAACAAAGTTTGTTTTAAGTTCAAATTTCGGATGATGTAATTTACTGGAAGACTGTTTATTCCACGATCAGTGGTGACGGCGGCGTTGACCACATAAGCCTGAGCAGCAGTGGCCTGTGCTTAGAAGCAGGCAAGTGATGGCGGTGGTGCACTCATTGAATTCAAGCCTGAATTAAGCCTCGCTCCGCAAAAACCGCTTTGGCCACAAACATGCCATTTAAAGCGGCGGGAAAGCCAGCATAAACTGCCATTTGCAAAATGACTTCCACGACCTCATCGGGTGTGCAACCCACATTGAGCGCGCCGTGAATATGAACATTTAACTGGGGTGCGCAATTACCCAATGCCGTAAGTGCCGCCACAGTAGCTATCTCCCTGGATTTCAAATCCAATTGCGGGCGCGCGTAAATATCGCCAAAAGGAAATTCGATGATGTATTTTGCCAAGTCCGGACAAATTACCTGCAGGCTGTCAATCACCCTTTGCCCTGCCTCGCCATCAATTTCCGCTAATTTTTTTAATCCCGCTTCATACCTCGTTGTCATCAGCCTTTTCTCCTGTTGATTAAAAGTTAACAGACTACAACTTAGAGCCAAGTCTAAGTCAAGGAGTTAGTGAACAGTAATACTCGATTTTGCTATTCAAAGCTGCCAAGTGTTTAAGCTCAGATTTAATCCGATTCTCTTACGCAAGCTTGATTAGGCTCTCCACTTACAATGACGTAAAGGCCAGTCTGGTTCATAAAAAAGGCAGAGCCTTGCTGACCCTGCCTTTTTTACATTTGCGATATGGGCGACGCGCGCTACACCAGGCTTTTACTTACAACCTCAAATACATCCTTGGAGAGTTTTGGCTCAGCCAGAATTCGCTCCAACTGGGCTTTCATTAATTGCTGGCGGGCAGGATTATATTTTTTCCACTTGGTGAGTGGTGTGAGTAAGCGCGACGCTATCTGCGGATTCTGCCTGTTCAAATGAATAATTTGATCTGCCAGAAACTCATAACCCACCCCCTGATCTGCATGGAAGTTAATCGGATTGTTATTGCAGAAAGCTGAAACCAGCGAGCGAATTTTGTTGGGGTTTTTGCCATCATAGCCTGGATGTTGCATCAAGGCTTTAACCTTTGCCAAGGTATTCGGCAAGCTGCACTGGGCCTGCACGCTCAGCCACTGGTTAACCACCAGGGATTCATTTTGCCAGCGCTGATAAAAATCGGCGAGCGCGGTCTCGGCGAAACCCTGTGCAGTTGGCGCGGCGGAATTTACCAGTTGGGTCAGCGCGGCCATCACATCAGTCATGTTGTTGGCGGTGCGATATTGAGCTTCACAGGCGCGAATTATTTCGGCATCCTCAAGCAACATTAAATAACCCAGGGCGACATTTTTTAAGCTGCGCGCTGCAATAGCTTCTGCGTTAGCCGCATAGGCCTGCTGGTGATCGTAGGTTTGATAAACATGTAAAAAATCCCCGCGCAGAGCGCGGGCAATTTGTACACGCGCAGCCTGACGCGCATAGTGAATAGCTTCGACGTCTACCTGCTCGCTCAATTCCGCCATATAGGCCTCGCTGGGCAAGCTGAGCATGTAGGCCACCATGGCTTTATCCAGGCTGTCATCCTGCAACACTAAACGATAACCCTGAATAAGGCTTTCATCGATGGCGACATCCGCCAGATTTTTTCCCGCATTGTAAGCAGCCATCAAATCGCCCAGGACTTGCACACCCAACTGCTGGCTGGCCTCCCAGCGATTAAATCCATCGCTGTCGCGACTCATCAGCACCAATAAATCAGCGCGGCTGTAATTGAATTTAAGTTTTACCGGCGCAGAGAAGCCGCGCAGCAAGCTAGGCACAGGTTTTTCCTGCACGCGCTCAAACACGAAAGTCTGCTCTGGCGCACGCAGCTCCAATACCTTGTGGGTATTATCGCCAGTTTCAAAATCCGGTTCGGCATCGCGCAAGTAGAGCGGCAAGTCCCCTGCACTGCCAATTAACCCCATCGCCAGCGGAATATGGAAAGGCAGTTTTTCCGCGCACTCAGGTGTTGGCGGGCAGGATTGCTTAACGGTTAGCGAATAGGTTTTTGCGTTTTCGTCATAGGCGTCCGCAACTTCCAAACGTGGTGTGCCTGCCTGGGAATACCAGTTTTTAAACTGGGTCAGATCGCGGCCAGAGGCTTCCTCCAACGCGCGCACAAAATCTTCTGTAGTCACTGCCTGGCCATCGTGGCGCGCGAAGTAAAGGTCGGTGCCTTTGCGAAAATCGACAGGGCCGAGAAGGTTGGCGAGCATACGAATAATTTCCGCGCCTTTTTCATACACTGTCATGGTGTAAAAGTTGGAAATTTCGATATAGGAGGCGGGGCGAATGGGGTGCGCCATAGGGCCGGCGTCTTCGGCAAATTGCAAGGTGCGCAGCAGGCTGACATCTTCAACGCGCTTCACTGTGCGCGAGCCCATATCCGCCGAGAACTCTGAATCGCGATAAACCGTAAAACCCTCTTTCAAACTTAATTGAAACCAGTCGCGACAGGTGACGCGGTTGCCACTCCAGTTGTGAAAATACTCGTGTGCAACTACACCCTCTACGCGCTGGAATCCTGCGTCTGTGGTGGTCTCGGGTTTGGCCAGCACGCAGGAGGTATTAAAGATATTCAGACCTTTGTTTTCCATGGCGCCCATATTGAAGTCGTCGACCGCTACGATCATAAAAATATCCAGATCGTATTCGCGGCCGTAGACTTGTTCATCCCAGTGCATGGAGTTTTTAAGCGAGGTCATGGCGTGGTCACACTTGTCCAGATCCTTGGGCTCGACAAATATCTTTAAGGTGACCTCACGCCCAGAGCAGGTAGTAAACTTATCTTCTATGTGCGCGAGATCACCCGCCACCAGCGCAAACAAATAGCTGGGTTTTTTAAAAGGATCATGCCAGATAGCGTAGTGGCGACCATCATCGGCATCGCCCTGCTCCAACAAGTTGCCGTTGGCCAGGAGCACGGGAAATTTTTTATCCGCAATCACCTTGGTGGTGAATTCACTCATAACATCCGGACGATCCAGGTAGTAAGTAATTTTGCGGAAGCCCTCCGCCTCGCACTGGGTGCAATACATGGTGCGCGACTTGTACAAACCTTCGAGCGAGGTGTTTTGCTCGGGTTTTATTTTGGTTACAGTGATCAAGCGAAAAACATCTGGCGTGTCAAATATTGTGAGTGATTCTTCACCAAACTCATACTCTTCCGGCGCTAACACGCGATCATCAATTGCAATGGAAAGCAACTCCAAATCAGCGCCGTGTAATGTCAGATTGGAGTGATTGGGGCGCGCCGCCGGATTGCGACGGAGTTGCAACATAGCGCTTACCAGGGTGTAACCATCGTAGATATCGACATTCAGGTCAGTGGTGTCTATCAGGTATTCAGGGACCTTATAGTCGCGCAGATAAATCGTTTTTGGCTGTTGTTCCATCGCAGTCATGGTGTTTCCCCTATTCGCTTGTTAGTCCATCCATTTGATGGGCTTTTCTATGTCAGGATGTTCGTGGGTGTCAGGATGTTCGTGGGTATCTGGGTGTTGGTGATCGCCATCGCCACAATAGGTGTGCGGCTCCGGTGGGATATAACCGGTGTGCGCTTCAGGTGGCAGGTTTTTGTGCTCATAGGCAATAACCGCCTGCATGCACAACTGACGCTGCTCTGCGCCCAGGCGATTGCCATCCGGCCATTTGCCCAACTCCAACGCGCGTTTTAAATTTTCATAGATCTCCGGTGTGATACTGGAGAGCAATTTCTGCAAATTCATAGGGTATGACTCTTACTCA
>CBINKF010000350.1:0-4137 GCA_966251115.1 uncultured Cellvibrio sp. | reverse complement strand
ACCAATGAATTCCTTACTGAGTCTGCGGCAGTAAACAGCAACGACATGCCTGAGGAAAAAAATCACTTGGCGACTGCGGACAAACAACCTGCGCAAACAACAACCTCGACTGCTGCGCGGCAATATCAAGATCCGCCGCCAGAGCAACACACCATATCACTAGCTCAGGATCTAGTGATTGCAAATCAGGTTTCTATTCAACCCAAGCAGACACAAGCCAGGCAAATGAAAAAAACCGATCAGCTTCTGCCGGGCGATAAAACAGTGCCTGCGGAATCAGCATCGATAAATACGCAAGCGCCAGCCGCAACTTTAGGCAAACCATTAGATAACCTATCAGGCAACCCATCGGATTCACCCGGAGTGCCGGATCAAACCATGAATTCGCTAACCAATTCCCATCCAGATATGAAGGTCGAGCTTAGCCTCGAAATGCTGTTCCAGCAGAACACCCCGAAAAGCCAAAGCGAAGCGTTAGAGCAAACTGACGCTGCCCATCAACGCGAGCTCGTCAAGGCTGTTACCCAGATTACCGATGCTGATTTTCACAAAGCACTGCAAATTCAAATTCAGCAATTGCTGCAACATCCTAATGCACCGCGGCGTGAGCAATGGCAGCAGCTTTTGAGTTCCGCACCAGCGCGCCAACGGCTGATTGCCAGTGTTCCCGGTTATATGTTGCATCGCATTGCACAGCAGCTGGGCGACAACCACTACCCAGCATTGGCGCAATTGGTACAGCCGGTTCTTGAATCATTGGCGCTGCTGGAACCGCAAGTGAAGCAACAGAGTGACAGTGGCATCCAGCAGGCGATTAAACAGGCGCATTGGGAGTGGGTGCTGGCTCGCTTGTTTGGCGCGAGCAGGACCCCTCAGCAAGTGGAGCAAGTGTTACTCAATAGCGAGCAACGCGAAAAGCACCAACAATCGCTGGTGGAAAGCTTGGCACAAGCAGCCTCCCTGCCCGACAGCTATCGCCTGCTGCGTTTGGTTAAGCAGCGCCTGGCGGCAATCGCCGATAGAGTTCCCCTCACCCCGCCAGAAACCGAAACCTCTGCGGGCAATACCCGTCCAGCACAGGCAACAAAACTGCAAAGTCGCGCACTCAGTCCCGCTTTTTCGCTCAACGACAAGACGCCAGCGCAGAAAGACGATACGCCCTGGCAGGACGCACTGCCGCTGAACAACGTGGGCCAAGTGTTGGCAGCCCCCTTTATGCCGCGCTTGTTTTCGATGCTGAAGCTTACGGTTGATGGCCAGTTTGTACACCCAATGGCTGCCGACCGCGCCGCTCACCTGCTGCAATTTATGGTGGACGGGCAAACCCAGGCACCGGAATACGAACTCACACTGAACAAAGTGTTGTGTGGCATTAGCACCAGTCTGCCGCTCACGCCTGGCATCGACATAACCGCACAGGAGCGAGAGACGATTGAGCAAATGCTTGGCGCGATGATCCAACACTGGTCCGTTTTGGGAGCCACTTCCATTGCCGGCTTACGCGAGACTTTTTTTCAGCGCCAGGGCTGGCTGCTGTTGGATGAAGACTACTGGCGCCTGCAAGTGCAGGAGCAAAGTTTTGATCTGCTACTCGATCGCTTGCCCTGGAGTATTGCCATGATCAAGCACAGCTGGATGGATAAACCCCTGCGCGTTAACTGGCGCAATATTTCGTGAATTACATTGACCCGGGTCGGCCATGAATAGCATCAACATCAGCCACAACAACGCCATAGCCTTGGAGCAGGAACTCAGCTGGTTTGCCGCTGTGCTCGATTTGCGCTTCAGCCACTATTTTGGCTCGCCGGAAACGCAAACCAATACGCCGGATATACGCACCCTAAGCCCGCCTGAATTTAGCGATGCCAGTTCCGGTTACGCGCAGATTGTGCATGAAAATCAATTTGGCTTTGATGAGCGGCTGCTGCTGATCCTCTGTTTAATTCCCCACATTCGGCCTCAGGCGCTGGATATATTTTTCACCCAGAGCCAGGTCACCGGGCGTATTTACACCGAGTTTGGCGGCTGGAAAGGCAAAGCCCACAACGGTTTTTTACCCACGGCGGAGACGGCGGTATTCCTGCTGGCCGGGCAAGATTTGCAGCGCCGCTTTGAGGCCCTGCAATTGTTTGACGACCAGCACCCTTTTTTGAAAAAAGGCATTTTGAAACTGGAGCACCAGGCCAGTGGCGAGCCGTTTCTTAACGCGGTAATCGCCATCAATACCGAGTACCTACACCGCTGCACCCACGGCCAGGTGCACAAGCCGGATTACAGCATGGAGTTTCCGGCCAAATTAATTACCAGCAAACTCACCTGGCAGGATCTGGTGCTCTCGGCTGACGTGATGGACGAAATTGACCACCTTCACACCTGGCTGCGCGAGGGCAAAAACCTGGTGAGTCAATGGGGCCTTGAGCGCAGTGTGAAACCGGGTTATCGCAGTTTGTTTTTCGGCCCGCCGGGAACCGGTAAAACCCTCACCGCCACACTCCTGGGCGCCAGCGTGGGGGTAGATGTTTACCGTATCGACCTGTCGATGGTGGTGTCCAAATACATAGGCGAAACCGAAAAAAACCTGGCTGGGGTTTTTGACCAGGCGCAAAACAAAAATTGGATTTTATTTTTTGACGAAGCCGATGCCCTGTTTGGCAAACGCACGCAAACCAGCAACTCTAACGATCGACACGCCAACCAGGAAATATCTTACCTGCTGCAACGGGTGGAGGATTTCCCCGGGGTTGTGATTCTGGCAAGCAACATTAAAGCGAATATCGACGAAGCCTTCGCGCGACGCTTTCAATCGATTATTTACTTCCCGCTACCGGATGAAGCCGAGCGCCTGCGACTTTGGCACAACCTTTTTCCCCAGCGCGAGTTACTTGCCGAGGATGTGAACCTGGCGCTGTTGGCAGATAACTACGCCCTGTCCGGTGGCTCGCTTACCAATGTCGCGCGCTACGCCGCCATTCGCGCTACCCGTCAGGGGCGCGAGCGCATTTGCCAGGCAGATTTTATGCGGGCCATCAATAAAGAACTTCTCAAGGAGGGGCGTACGCTCTAACTAAACATGATGAACCTGTTTTCCGCGCGTCATTTTTCAGTGCGACATTGGCAAAATATTATTGTCCTGGGCCTTGTATTTTGGGCCATGCCACTGCTGGCACAAATTCCGGCAGGCGCCGAACTGGCAAAAGATAAGTGCCTGGGTTATGAGCTTGAATACAAATCCTATAAACGCGAGCTGGTGCTGCAAGTGCAGGGCGATTTGCAGCAGCTGTATCAGCCGCTGGACGATTACCAGGTGGATTTTAACAGCAAGGGCAATCCCTTAAGCGATGGATACCTTGGCCCAATTACCTGGTCCTGGATGCAGCGCTTTTGCAAAAATTTTGCCATTAAAGGCGCCGACTTTGTCGCCGAGGCACTGCCCCCCAGGTTGCAAGCCCTGGCCAATTTCAGCAAAACCAACCGCGAGGCAAGCGAGATATTTATCAGCCAGCCTTTTGTACTTTGGGCCCTGGCACACCCGCAGGCCTGTGACCTGGATACCCGCGCGGTACTGCGCAGCGGCAGCGACGCACAACTGCTTGCGCTGCTTGAGTGCTACCAGAAACCAATCGACGAAAGTCCAGCCAAACCCGCAACGCCGGTAGCCGACTACAAACCCAATAGTCTCTATGTATTGCGCGCCGATGACTTTGACGCGATGAAAGAAACTTCTGCGCTTATCAAACAATTGCAACCGCTTATCGACCAGGCATTTACTGATCGCCCCAGCGCCAATGCTGCTATCGCCAAGGCGCTTAAAAAGCTGTCGCCCGAACAGGCACAAACAACCGCCAGCGCGCTGGACGCCGCATTGCAAACGCGCGAAAGCTATATGTTGACCGACGAGGTATTAAATCAGCTCTATCAAAACGGCATAGGCGATGCACTGTTTGCACAACTGCAGGCACTGCCCGATAAAAACTATTCGGACAAAAACAGTTTGGAAAAAGCCTTGGCCAAGGCCATAGATCTCGCACAAAACAGTATCGACCAAGCGGCGAAGCCCGAGACAACTGTCATCTCGACACCGGCCACCTCGACTCCGGCCACCGCGACACCGGCATCCTCCGCCCAGGCTTCATCGAC
>CBINKF010000349.1:0-4147 GCA_966251115.1 uncultured Cellvibrio sp. | reverse complement strand
GGGCAAGTACGCGGTGATTGCGCGCAAGGCGGGCGACAGCTGGTATGTGGCGGCGATGAATGCCCAGGGCGCCGCAATGGATTTGCAGTTGGATTTAAGTTTTATCGGCAAGGTCCAGGGCCAGTTGATTAACGATGGCGAGGATGGGGAAAAGGGCGCGCGCGAGCTGGTCAGCCAGCCGGTAACCGCCTCGGCGAAAACCCCGGTGAACATTAAAGCCAAGGGCGGTTTTGTCATGGTGTTTAACACCAAACCCTAAAATTTTTTTAGTTATTTTGCGTGGTAATTGCGATGAAAAAAGTACTCCAGTATGTGGCCCTGCCTTTGCTTTTGGGCCTGTTGGCTGGCTGTAATGATTCGGCTGATAATGCGTCGGCTGGGAATGATCTGGATGGCAGTGGTGAAACCAAGGCTCAGGTGCTGGCCGAAAGCAGCGCGCCAGAGTCTCGCTCGTTAAGTACAAGCGGCGCTGCCGACAAAAATACTTTTACCAATCCGATTTACCCCAATGGTGCCGACCCCTGGCTGGAATATTTTGACGGCAACTATTACCTCACCACCACCACCTGGACCTCGCAATTAGTGATGCGCAAATCGCCCACGCTCGCGGGCCTGGCCACGGCGACGCCCATCAATATCTGGTCGGAATCTGCCGCTGAGCGCTGCTGTAATTTTTGGGCGTTTGAATTTCATCGCCTTAACACCAATCAAGGCCCGCGCTGGTATGTGATCTACACCTCGGGCATTGCCGACAACTATGATCACCAGCATTTGAGTGTGATTGAAAGCCAGGGCGATGACCTTATGGGGCCATACACCTACAAGGGCTCGCCCATGCCGGATAGCTGGAATATCGACGGCACCTACTATCAAACCGACAAGGGTTTGTATTTGCTGTGGAGCGAATGGGTGGGTGACGAGCAGAGTTTATTTATCGCCAAAATGAGTAACCCCTGGACCCTTAGCGGCGACAAGGTGCGCATAGGTCGCCCCGAGTTCGACTGGGAAAAATCCGGCATGAAGGTGAACGAAGGCCCGGAGGTTTTGCAGCGCAATGGCAAAACTTTTATCGTCTACTCGGCGAGTTTTTGCAACACACCGGATTACAAACTGGGTGTGATTGAACTCACCGGCAGCGACCCGCTTAAGCCTGAATCCTGGCATAAATTTGACAAGCCTTTTTTCAGCCGCGCCAATGGTGTTTACGGCCCGGGCCACAACGGCTTTTTTAAATCACCCGATGGCAGTGAAGACTGGTTGATTTATCACGGCAACGCCGATGCGCGCGAAGGCTGCTCGGCCACCCGCTCGCTGCGCGCGCAAAAATTTACCTGGACGGATGATGGCCTGCCCAACTTTGGCGAGCCAGTGGCAGCGGGTGTTCCAGTGGTTTCCCCCTCCGGTGAAAATGGACCATTGGTCACGCCGGTGCAGGGCACCCAGGTGCGTTTGATGAATAAAGCAAATGGCCAGTGCGCGTTGGCGACTGCTGCGGGTTTGATAAATGGCGATTGCGCGGCAGAAAATGCGGTGTGGAATCTGGATTACACCAGCGCCGGTCAATACCGTTTGGTTACGCCGCAAGGTAAATTCCTTGGCCAGTGCGATGGCGGCGAGCAACTTGGCCCCTGGTTTAATCGCCCGTGTCAGGAGTGGAAACTCAGTGCCAATCAGGATGCCTGGGTGAGCCTGGTAAATGCACACACGCAAACCGAATTGACGCTGCCCAATTGCAGCGAACCTGCGCCCGAGCAAAAAGCCAAAGATGTGGAGGATATTCCCAACTTGGTTCCGCCCAAAGCCAGCTGTGTGCAGTGGCAGTTGCAGCCTGTGGGCGCAACTGCAATTAGCAGTGTGCAGAGCGGCAAGATGCTTAGTGCGGCAGTGATAAAAGCCGGCGGCAATATCGAGCAGCGCGAGTGGCAGCAGCCGGCGAATCAGCTGTGGCAGTTTGTACCGGTTGACGGCGGTTTTTTTGCGATTAAACCCGCCGGGGCCATAAAACCTGAAGCACAAGACGAGCTGTGCATCACCCTGGCGAATAAATCCATAGTGCCTGGCACCAACGTTGAGCTGGGTGATTGCAGCTCGCCCCACGCGCATTGGGCGGCGGATTTCCTTGCCGATGGCACAGCGCGGCTGCGCAACCGCCGCAGCGGGTTGATGCTCGACCTGGCCAACTGCGGCCTGGCCGACGGCACCAATCTGGCGGAAGCCCAGTGGCTGGATTCCAGCTGCCAGAAGTTTCAGTTAAAACCGATTCGTTAAGCGCTAACAAAAACGGCCAGCATTAGCTGGCCGTTTTGTAGTAAGTAGGGGCGTTTTTTACTGGCTGCCTTCGGCGGCAATTTTATCTTCAATAAAATTCAATGCCTCATCAATTAACAGCAGCATCGAGTGTTTGGCGCGCTCGGGGTTGCGGCTTTTAATGGCGTTGAGCACTTTTTGGTGATCTTCCACCACACCTTCGTGGTTGCCTTTAATGGGGTTAGTGTGGGAGATACTCACGCGCAGCGCGGTGGAAATAAAATCGCGCAGGCGGATGTAAAAACGGTTGTTGCTGGCGTAGAGGATGCTGACGTGAAAGGCGATGTCCGCTTCCAGATCCTCGGGCGAATTGCCTTCGGCTTTGCGCATGCCCTCCAACGCTTTTTCAATTTGGGCAATTTTTTTGTCGTCGGCGTAGCGTGCGGCCAGGGAGGCAGCCTCTGGCTCTATGGCAATACGCACCTGCAAAAACTCTTTAAGTACGCGCAGCGAAGGTTTGCTTTCGAGCATCCAGCGCAGCAGGTCCGGGTCAAAAATATTCCACTGGTCCTCGGGCAATACGCGTATGCCCTGGCGCGGTTTACTGGACACCAGGCCTTTGGCCGAGAGCATTTTTACTGCTTCGCGCACCGCGCTGCGGCTTACGCCAAACTGTTCGCACAGCTCGGCTTCGGTGGGCAAACCATTGTCAGTAAATTCGCCGCAAATAATGGTGCGGCCGAGTTCCTGCACCATGCGTTGCGAAAGGTTGAAGTTGCGATCGAGAAGCGCCATGGAATTGCCCAATATTCAAATTATTAATAATTGACCGAAGGTTAACGACTTGGCGTTAATAATACAATCTGAGTATTAAGCAGGCCAGCAGAACCTATGGGGTTGTTTAAAACTCGTCCTGCAGATTAAAGCGGGTCCAGCGCGGGTCGGGCTGCCAGTTGCGCGCCCAGTCAACCAGTGCGCTGGCGGGCATGGGTTTGGCAATGCCGTAACCCTGGGCCAGGTCGCAGCCGAGCGGGATGAGTAATTCGCCGTGTGCAACGGTTTCCACGCCCTCGGCGATGACTTTGCGGTGGAAGGCCTTGGCCAGGCCGATAACCCCTTTGACTATGGCCAGGTCGTCCGGGTCTTCGAGCATGTCGCGCACAAAACTCTGGTCAATTTTAAGCGCTTCGGCGGGCAGGCGTTTTAGGTAGGTGAGCGAGGAGTAGCCGGTGCCGAAATCGTCCACCGCAAAGCCAACCCCCAGGGCAATGCAGGCGCGCATAACGGCGGCGACTTCGGTGATATCAGCCAGGGCGCTGGTCTCCACAATTTCCAAGCCCAGGTTAATTGGAGCCACGTCCGGGTGCTGCTCCAGCAGGCGCGCCAGGCGATCGACAAAACTTGGGTCCTGCAATTGCAGGGCGCTAAGGTTAACGCTCACCGCCAGGTGCAAACCGCTGCGCTGCCAGTGGCCGATTTGGGTAAGGGCCTGGTCGATAATCCATTCGCCCAGTTCCAGGCTGATGGGGTGGTTTTCGATAAGGGGTAGGAATTCGGCCGGTGACAGCAGTCCGCGCTGCGGGTGTTGCCAGCGAATCAGCGCCTCGGCGCCAAGTACCTGGCCGGTTTTCATATTGACCTTGGGTTGGTAGTAGAGGCGGAACTCCTGCAGATCCAGGTCCTGGCGAACGCGCTCCTGGGTTTAGTGCTGGGACTTGGCAGCGACGTCCTGGTCCACGTCAAACAGGTGATAGCAGTTTTTGCCCAGTTGCTTGGCCACATACATGGCCTGGTCGGCGTGGCGAATAAGCTGGTCGGCGTCGACGTTGTCCTGGGGGTAGAGGGTAACGCCGATACTGGCGGACACCCGCAGCAGCAACTGGTTGATTGTGCTCGGCTC
>CBINKF010000348.1:0-4147 GCA_966251115.1 uncultured Cellvibrio sp. | reverse complement strand
CCCATGATGATGCCCGAATGTTACCAATATGAACCCTACAAGACACTTAAGCTGCGACTATAAGCCAAAAGCCATGCTATCTGTGTTCCAGCAAAATAAGCGCCAAAAGTAACCGGCTATATTCCGCGGTCTGTATAGCCACGGGTCAATTACTCGTGCAGACGAATTTTACATTGGCTTTAGGAAGCCTATAACCAAGGAATTTAGCTCACCGCTAATGTGAAAGCTGATTGAGCTGAGACTTATGAGGTTTTTAGTCGCACCAGGCTTTATGATGGCTGGTATTGAAGTTTAATGGTTGGCAGAGAGCGGATGATCGGTTTTAAGTCAAAAATTACTATGGCTGAGCTGCATTACCTGTCGGTTCTGGCAGAAGTCCGGCATTTCGGTAAAGCAGCGGGTATTTGTGGTATCAGCCAGCCGGCGCTAAGTGTGGCAGTTAAAAAGCTGGAGGCTGATCTGGGTACAATGCTGTTCGAGCGCAGCCGGGGAAATCTTCAAGTAACTCCGTTTGGCTCGCAAGTCGTTGAAAAAGCGCGCGCTGTACTGGAACTGGTGGCCGCTATAGAAGACCTGGCCAGTACCGCCAAAGACCCAATCGCCGGCCCCCTGGGGCTCGGCGCCCTGCCCACCCTCGGCCCCTATTGGCTACCCCAGGCTATTCCATTGCTGCGCAATTTAGCCCCAAACTTGTCGCTCTATTTAGAAGAAGCCGACAGCTCGGACCTGGGGAAAAAGTTGCGTTCCGGGGAAATTGATATAGCTCTGATTAGCACACCCTTTACCGAACCCGACGTGGTTGTCCAGCCTTTATTGCAAGAGCGCTTAATGGCACTCATTCCAGTCAATCACAGTTTGAGCAATAAATCGCCACTAAGCGTTTCAGACATATCCTCCAATGGCTTAATTTTATTGTCAGCCGAGCAAAACCTAATCCACCTGATTAGCGAAACATTTCCTCAGCTAAGACTCGATCGCTCAGCAACTGCCAGCCTAAAGGGTAGTTCGGTGGAGGCGGTACGCAATATGGTGGCCTCGGGCCTAGGCTACAGCTTGTTGCCGGAGTCGGCGGCGACCTGGGAAAGCCAGGTTAAGCCCCTACTCCAGGTCAAACCCCTGGAACCACAACCCACAAGGACCCTGGCACTTGCCTGGAGAACCAGTTTTCCTCGTCATCAGTTAGTAGATTTATTGCGCCATGCGCTGTTAACCAGCAACGCGCTCTACTGGAACTTCACTAGCGACAAGAGCCAGAACCGAATAGAACCTCTGGTCGAAAATCAATTCTGGTAACACATATGCAACCCATAAAAAAAATTACTATTGTTGGTGGCGGCACTTCTGGCTGGATTGCAGCAGCAATGCTGGCGCATAGTTTTCCGCGGGATAGGCTGAAAATTCAGTTGGTTGAAGCCGAAGAAATAAAAACCATAGGGATAGGCGAATCCACAGTTCCGCCTTTTGTAAATTTAATTCGCCATTTGGGAATAGCTGAACAGGATTTTATCCGAGCAACAGGCGCAACCTATAAATTGGGAATCGAGTTTGTGGGCTGGCAGCGCCAGCGGGATCGCTACTTTCATCCCTTTGGCAGTTTGGGTTGGAACAATTCCAATCAGGATTTTTATCAGTGTTGGCTACGCGCGCGCCAGGAAGATCCAAGCATAAAACTGCAAGACTTTTCTCCCTGCAGCGTAATGGCGCATCAGGGGAAGTTCTTCTTTCCCCACCAAGCACGCAATACACCTATCGGTGGGGCAAATTATGCCTTGCATGTGGACGCCGATCGAGTTGGCAAATACCTGGCAAAATATGCCCAAGCCAGAGGTGTCGAACACAAACTGGGACGAGTTCAACAAGTCATTAAAACACCACAGGATTTTATTTCGCATCTGGTATTGGATGATGGAACCTGCATTGAGGGTGATTTTTTTATTGATTGCACAGGCTTCCGCGCACTACTGATTGGCGACACTCTCGCTGAAGAGTTTATTGATTGGAGTCATTATTTGCCCTGCGATAGAGCCGTGGCAGTTAGGACCGAGGCCGATGCCCGCCCCCCGTTTACGCGCGCGACGGCGCAAAAATATGGCTGGAGCTGGCAAATCCCGCTGGCCAACTCCACCGGTCACGGCTACGTTTATGCAAGCCGTTTTTGCGATGACCAGCAAGCCAAATCCACGCTGTTGCGCAGCCTGACCCACAAGCGAACAACAGATTCGCGCATTATCCAGTTTCGCTGCGGGCATCGCAAAAATTCCTGGAGTGGCAATTGTTTATCCCTGGGTTTAGCTGCTGGGTTTGTTGAGCCACTGGAAGCTACCTCTATACACCTGATTACGCGAGCCATGTCATTTTTTCTGCGTTATTACCCGGACACCAGTTGCAACCCGGTATTGGCGCGAGAATTTAATCAGCGAATGAAAATGGATTTTGAAGAGGTGCGCGATTTTATTATGCTTCACTACTCCGCTTCGAGTCGCCGGGACTCCAGCTTTTGGCAGTGGTGGCAAAAAGTTGAATTACCGGAATCGCTCCAACAGCGCATTGAATTATTTCGCGCTCAGGGCGCAATGCGCGATGGGGTCGACGAGTTGTTTCGCGCAAGTAGCTGGCAGTCAGTTTTTGAGGGCATGGGCATTCACCCTAACAGTTATTGCCCCCGGGTAAACAATCTAGATCTGGCAGAACTGCAGCGCGACTTGGTAAATGCCCGAAAAGCGATAGCAGGGATGGTGGATTCCCTGCCCGCCCATGAGGATTTTTTAAAATTTTAATTACGCAGCGACGCAGAATGCGGGGGGCGTCCACGAAAGTATGGGCAACAATAATTTACCCTTTCATAAAAGCCACTCGTCTGAACCTCAGTCGACGTGAGGCTCAACTTTTTCATAGCCAAGGCTGGAGACATGGCCCGAGGTCTTTACCTCGCCCGCCAGAATAGCGCCCCAGGCGCGAAGCTTTTCAAAAAATAACAGCAAAATGCCCACGGCCACCAATGCCAGTAGCAACCCCCACACGCCCAGCGCATCAAATTCATTCGCGCAAGTCCAAATAAACTGGCCAACACAGAGAATAGCTACAAATATCAAGGTTGGTTTACGTCCAATCAGGTTAACAATAAAAACCCCCAAGGGCGCACCCAAAGCAACCACTGGCGCTGCAGCCAGCCAATTTTCAAATACACCAGGCTGTAAGCCAGTGGTCAAGCTTTTAATCAAAATGCCGTAAACCGACGCCACCGCCATAATAATAACCGACGTGGGAATGGCGATTTTTAAATCTGCCCGACAAAGCAAAACCAGCGCGGCATAGATCACCATATCAATCCCCACCCCGGTTACTGCTACAACCGTGGCGCCAGCAAAAACACCTAACAGCAAGCCAAGACGAAAATCCCAACCCTCGTTAAAGTCGATCATACCGCTATGACCGGCAATTTCGTTAATACGATAAAGGTGGAGAATGCCAAAGCTGGCCCAGACCACCGCAAAAACTATTTTGATCCAAAGCTCAGAGATAAGCGGGGCAATGAAAAAGATACCCAGCGGTGCCCCAATCAGCGTTCCCAATATGGCACCGTTGAGGATTGACCAGGCCAAGGGCTGACGTCTTGCGAGAATAAAAATGCTGGCACTGGTCATGCCTATCGACTGAACCGCAAAACTAAAGTCGCGCCCCAAAGTCGCCGGCATATCAAACAGCAATACCAATACTGGAAAACCCACCGTGCCCCCGCCCATTGGCGTGGAGCCAGCAACATAGCTACCCAAGGCCATAGCCAGTGCAATTGGCCAGTGCGCTTTGGCCTGTGGCCAGTAACCAAAACCCAGAACCAAAATCAACCAAACGGCGTAAAAACCCAACAACCAAAGTCCCCAGACCCATAGATAGGTTTTTAACGGCTTGCGAATATTCATGTGTATCTCGTTATTAATCGTTATAAGTGCTTGTTATTGCTGGCAAGAGCCCTGCCCATTCGCGTCATTTATAGCGATTTGGCGCTGGAATCTCAATAATTTTACGATAACTTCAGCTTATTAAAGCTTGCATCACCATTGCATGATTAGCCTTGGTTAGTGCGGGGATGCGATTGGGCCCGCATGCTAACTAAGCTCGGGCACAACGTTAGGGCAATGGCACCACA